>MZXQ01000224.1:0-2250 GCA_002926195.1 Candidatus Methanomarinus sp. HR1
AATCCAAATATTGCGAGTGCCATAAAAATTGCTGTTATTTGTATTTTTTTATTCATTTCTTGTCCTCCAAATTAATAACAATCTATTACAATCTGCGTTTTTATCCCCTCCATGAAAATAGGATTTACAAGTTTTTTTTCTGCTAATCCTTATCCATTGACCTGAATAAAATCAGAAACATCATCAATTGCTATTACTTATAGATTGCTGTTTAAGTATTAATCATATAAGTAATTATTGAATTTTTTTTACTATTGTTATCTTCGATATATTCTTATAGAAAATATACAGAAAAAGAGGTAACAGATACATACGAAGAATTCATTATATAGATTAGATATCAGTGGAATAAAATGGGGAAATAGAAATGAATGTATCAGAATGTATAAATTGGTTTAATCAGTANNCGATTTCTGAATAATAAACTTCTACCTACAGATGTGCAGTTCCTCCTTAGAAGGATCATAATATATTTTTTATGGTTCGTTGTCTTAATGTACATCACTATAGAATTAAAATTAGAAGAGCTCTTTCTACCACTTATGGGAGCATCTATTCTTGCCGGGGCTGCAATTGCTCTTGCTGTTAAGGATGTTCTGGCTGATGCAGTGGCGGGTGTATTTCTTTTATTAGATAGACATTTCAATATAGGTGATAATATTAAAACCATGGGTTACAGTGGAGAAATATTTGATGTAACATTGAGAAAAACACGCATTAAAATTGATGATGGAACAATAGTAATACTACCAAATGGAAAAATTGATTCATCGGGTTGGGTACTACATAAAAATAATATAGAGAACTAGTGTATAGACTGTTTATCTGATCTGCGAATTGATTTCCGGTTATGACTCATATACCAGATAAACAGAAAAAGTCCTGAGCCTATTAACATACCTGACCCTGCAAGGAGACACACATCCCATTTCTCCGGGACCTTTATAATTAAGTAAAAGATTCCTAAATACGGCGGTGCAGAAAGTATGACAGCGATTATAAATTTGAAACGATCAATTTTATTGGTTTTTTTAATTTGATACCCTATAATGCCTATCCATCCCATACATGCTCCGTATATTACACCAAGTAGAATTGACATGATACCTATAGTAGCTGGTAACTCTGATGAGGGGTAGAACATGATGATACCCACAATGCCTATTGCTATGAAAGCTGTTATTGGTAAAAATTTATAAAACTTCTTTGAAATAATGTTTTGTCCCATATTATCGCCCTTAAAAATCGTCATACGAATTTTGCCATTAGCTTAAGTAGAAACCAGAGACGAAATATATTTTATCATTGAATGAAATATTTTCTTTCCATCTTTTGAGCCCAGGATCTCTTCTGATGCTCTTTCCGGATGAGGCATCATCCCCAGCACATTACCCTGTACATTTAGAATTCCTGCAATATTCTGCTTTGAACCATTTGGATTTACCTCATCTGTGGTATTACCACCGGGATCCACATATCGAAATGCGACCCCTTCCCTGGAATTTAACTCAGATATAACAGAATCATCAGCAAAGTAATTCCCTTCCATATGAGCAATAGGTATCCTGATAATCTCGCCTTTCTTAAATTCATTAGTAAAAGGTGAAGTATTATTCTCTACTTTAAGATTGACCCATTGACATCGAAATTTTGGATACTTATTAGTCATCAGAGCGCCGGGCAGCAGACCTGATTCTACCAGGATCTGAAAACCGTTACAGATACCTATGACCGGAAGCCCCTTTTCTGCCATCCTCCTGATGGAATTCATAATAGGTGCCCTGGCTGCGATGGCACCTGCACGCAGATAGTCCCCGTATGAGAAACCTCCGGGTATTACCGCACCGTCATATCCATTTAACTCATTTTTATACCATACAAGATCAGTATCCACTCCAATGATCTCACTTAGTACATATTGTACGTCATAATCGCAATTGCTGCCGCCGAACTGAAGAACTGCGATCTTCATACCGACTCCTCAATAACAATATTATAATTATGAATCACTGGATTGGCCAGCAGTCTTTTGCACATTTCATCTACTTTACCATATGCCTCATCTGATGATGCTTCATTCAGATCAATGATAAACTTTTTCTGCATCTGCAGAGAATCGGTGGGATATCCCAGATGTTCAAGGGCTTTTTTTATTGTAGCAGCCGCAGGATCAAGCATCCCGTCCTTAAGTCCAATAGTAACCTCAATACGATATTGCATTATATTATACCTCAATATCTAATAATATAA
>MZXQ01000224.1:2255-6204 GCA_002926195.1 Candidatus Methanomarinus sp. HR1
GGAGGGTATATTCCCAGGGTATCAAGCACAGCATCCAGCATGATCCTGGCACAGTCCACCAGTACAAGTCTTGAGCTGCGCAGGTGTTCATCAGCGCTTAGTACCGGTACATCCCTGTAGAACTGGTTAAACGAATCTGCCAGCTCTCTGGCATACACAGCAAGATAATGGGGTTTCAGATCTCTGGCAGCCGCCTCTATTACCCATGAAAAACGGCTTAATTGTTTGATCAACTCGATCTCAGTATCTTCGATCAGCACAGATACATCAATATTATTAATATTATTATGAATAATATTATCATCACCAATATCATGATCCGTATTTGTTTGATAAAAACCCGAATCTTCTGCATTGGCCAGTATACTGCATGCCCTGGCATGGCTGTACTGGATAAAAGGAGCACCCTGTTTCTCAAAATCAAGTGCTTCACGCCAGTCAAAAACTGTGGATTTCTCCGGTGATACCTTGATCACATCATACCTGATGGCTCCAATACCAACGAATTTTGCCACCTGTTGTTTGAACTGCGAAGTAGTATCAGGTCTGCGCTTCTCTACTTCAAGCAATGCCTGGGCTTCAACCTGGTCCAGCAGTTCATCTGTTGTTATGAATTTTCCGCGCCTGGTGCTCATACTGCCTTCAGGAAGGGATACGAACTCGAATATTACAATATCAGGTTCCTTCTCGCCAAGTGCGTTCAGTACAGCCTTTAACTGACCTGATATAAGTTTGTGGTCAGCACCCAGAACATCGATCATCCAGGTACACCTTCCTGCTTTCCAGAGATGATAGGCAAGGTCTCTGGTAGTATACAGGGATGTGCCGTCACTTCGTTGGATCACCAGTTTTTTTTTATAACCGTAATCTAAGAGATCAACCATTAGTGCACCGTCATGAATCTTAGCCCTGCCAGTCTTCTTTATACGTTCTATGGTGTTATCTACATCCTGGTTTTTGACAAATGTAGATTCCCAGGCAAAGGAATCATGTTTGATATTCATGCGATTGAGTGTATACTTAATACCGTCCATAGCCAGATCAACGCCGTGCTTGAACTGCTGCGCAACTTCAGTGTCGCCCTTCTCAATACGCTGCATCAGTTCATCTATATAGGCTACCTTTCCAGGTTCCTGTTCCAGCACTTGATTAGCTTTAATATAAATATCAGCAATGGCATGATCAGGTTTCTTTTTTTGATCAAAATCGAATTGTTCCAGTGCCCATGAAACTATAGCTATCTGCCGGCCCATATCATTGATGTAATACTGGGATTCTACTTCATAGCCTGCTCTTATCAGGATCCGGGTAAGCGTATCGCCAATAATTGAATTTCGGATATGTCCAACATGCAACGGCCCGTTTGGATTGACCGATGTATGCTCCAGGATCACTTTACCACGGTCCTCATGGGATTTGATATCTATTCCCTGTTCTTGAATGTTATATAGTGCTTTATTTAATAATTTCCTGCTGACAAAGAAATTTAAATACGGACCTGTTGTTTCAACTTTCTCTATAAGTCCATCATCATGGAGTTTGATGGATGAGTGTATCATTCGGGCTATATCCACGGGACTCTTTTTGCATATTGGTGCTAATTTGAATGCAACCAGAGAAGCAAGATCAGCATGGACGGACTCTTTGATATCAAGGTCATTGACAGGGAGATCGAGTTCTTTTAAGGTTGTGGATAGGACTTCTATCACTTCTGATCTGAATTGTAGGAACATGATTATCAAGGTCTATAGTTTAGGGATGTAAATGTTTAACTATGTACATAATTGTTTGGTCTTCTCCTGAATTACCGAAGCAACTCACTAAAATTAACCTGTCTTATGTCCTTCTTAACCTGAAAGAACTCCCTGGCCACCTTTGTGACCTTCTCCCTGTATTCAGGAAGAGTATATACCCCCACCCTCCAGTTTTCCATCTGTGCCTGCTCAAGATTGCGTACAATAGGTGAAGCTTCATCCAGGGTTATCATCCTGCCCTCGAACATGATCACAGCTTTCATCTCAGCCATTTCAGGCATATCAGGTAGATCAACCAGTATATATCCATAGGGAACATGTGCTTGTTCACATAGTTCCCATTCCAGTCTTTGTGGATTGCCCTGGTATTGTTCTACTACATTCCAGTCAATAGAATCCGGACTCGCATATAGAGAGCGTTTAAAAAGTCTGCGCTCCCTGATCCGTTTTATCATTTCGGCTGCATACCCGCCACTATTCATTAGCACATTCTCAAGCCCGAAATCATCCATTGACTGTAATCCGGCAGGGTCAAGTGAATTGTTCGATATGGCATATTGGCATGCTCTTAATAGCATGGTTTCTGCTATCCTGCTTACATGATGAAAGTATACCGTTGGGTGCATAAAGAACCTGGATACCAAAAGGCTCTCAGCCGCCTGGAGACCTCCTGATACGATTACAAACCTGCCTTCATGGAACTTGAGGGAATGGATCAAACGCTCCAGATCAATAATACCATAGGCTACTCCCGTATAATGTGCATCCCTTACAAGATAATCCATCCGATCGATATCGATCTCGCTATTTAATATACTGCCGATCGTACTATTACCTTTGATATGGGCGATGACTGATGATGGTTTAAGGTTATATTTCTCGAATATATCTAGTATTTCAGGTTGTTTAAGGATGTGGTATATATCTTCATGTCCGTTTCTATTATAATGCTGCAATAGTTCCTCGGTAGCATGTGAAAACGGACCGTGTCCAATATCATGTAAAAGAGCTGCTGTCTTGATCTCTTGCGGATGTTGATACTCTATATGTTCAAGCAACTTACAGGTAAGGTGATAAGTACCCAATGAATGTTCGAATCTGGTATGATTAGCACCAGGATAAACAAGATTGGACATGCCGAGCTGACATATGCGCCGTAACCTTTGCATTTGAGGTGTATCAATAAGAGAAAGCGCCAGTTCGTCCAGTTCAATAGATCCGTGTATGGGGTCGCGTACAATTTTCATGATTTGAGGATTATATTTAATGTAGATTAAAATATATTATATCTGATTGATCCAAACAGTGATATTACTTTGCATGTCCACTACAGATTTAAAGAAACTATTGTAACCATAGGTGCTGACTCAGAAGATATCATCGAGACTGCCAGGGCCTCTATCAGATACCAGCGAAGCCTTCTGGAAGGTTTTATCAGATCTGATCCTTTCTTCCAAATAACTCTTGAGCCATACGAAGTCCTCTCATCTGCTCCTGAAATCATTCGCCGGATGGCACACGCCGGACAGGTTGCAGGTATCGGACCCATGAGTGCTGTGGCAGGTACTATTGCAGCTCTTGCAGTAGAGGCTATGATTGATTCAGGTGCATCATACGCATTTGTTGATAACGGAGGGGATATTGCTCTTATCACTGATAAACCAATTACTGTAGGAATATATACAGGATGCTCTTCCATACAGGACCTGGCATTGTATGTACAGCCCAGCCGGGATATCATAGGTATCTGTACATCCTCAGGTACTGTAGGGCCATCTATAAGTTTCGGGAATGCTGAAGCTGCAGTTGTGGTTTCACATGATGTTTCACTTGCAGATGCAGCGGCTACTGCACTAGGTAATGCAGTAAATGATGTTGATGAGCTTGAGGGTTGTTTTGATATGATAAAAGGTATTAAAGGTATAAATGGAGCACTTATTGTAAAAAAAGACAGGTTTGCAGTATGGGGTGACCTTCCACGGATCGTTAGAAGTAAGATGAAGATTGATAATATTACTAAAGCGTGAATAATTACAATCATATTAGGAATTTTTTNNTAGTATATCAATCACAGCAATTCCAGTTCATTATTAGGTTTTTTTTGAAAAACCTACTTTTTTTAGGGTAGCATATATCTGTACCTAACTGCCTAGTGAATCTCAATTTGTAGGATAACCTAAAGGGTGGAAAAAAAA
>MZXQ01000224.1:6233-10544 GCA_002926195.1 Candidatus Methanomarinus sp. HR1
GGTATCAGACATAAATTGAACTTGCGGGGAATATTCGAAGGTAGCAATATACGTGTGATATCGATAAACGGTCCTGTTACTATTGAAATAGACAGGAATGTCGTTTCCTTAGGGCGTGGGATGGCTCAAAAAATCAGAGTCACCAGGACGTGATTATATGAAAAAAAAGTTATCTGAAGTAGAATTTAACGAAACAGGTATCGTATCATATATTGATGAAAAATTGAAAAATCGAATAGATGTTATGGGTATCAGGGTGGGAAAGAAACTCAAGATGGTCACAAAACAGCCAATAAAAGGTCCTGTTGTTGTTATCGTTGAAGGTGCTAACACATCACTTGGGCTGGATCTGGCACAAATGATCACTCTGGAGGTAGATTGATGAACGTTCTGTTAATGGGACACCCGAATGTGGGTAAAAGCGTTTTTTTTAACCGGCTGACAGGTGCAAGTGTTACAGAGTCAAATTATCCGGGAACCACTATTGACTATACTAAAGGGTATATGAGGATAGGTGGTAAAAGTGTTGAACTGATAGATGTACCAGGTACATTTTCCCTTAATCCTAAGGATAAAGCAGAAGAAGTAGCTGTAGCAATGCTGCATGAATCAAAGGATGTAAAGGTGATCTGTGTAATAGATGCATCGAAGATCGAACGTGGACTTTTTCTTGCACTGGAGATCATAGAACAGGGATATCCGGTAGTGATCGCATTGAATATGTGGGATGTGGCAAGGGATAAGCATATCAAGATCAACATTGATGGTCTTTCGCGTATTCTTGGTGTTGCGGTAGTAGCGACCACTGCAATAAGTGGTGAAGGTATTAAGGATCTTGTTGCAAGTCTTGATGATGCGAGACCAGTTGAAATAGATAACATAATTAATAATGTCGGAGGACTGACATGACGCTTGATGCCGCTACGCGCTGGGATATTATTGATAAGATATCCAAAGAAACTATTACATTCGGCGAATACAGGCACACNNTATGCTTTCTGGAGCATATTCGGTTCATTTGCAGGATTCTTTACAGATGGTTTCTTTGTTAGGATCTTTGATGAATACTGGCTGCCCTGGCTGCAGGCAGTCTTCCCGGGACAGGGAAGCTGGTTATATGCTATAATGGTAGATGCCGGTGGGATGCAGAGCGGACAATATGTACCATCTGATAACTGCCTGGAGGCATTCGGTGTTTTGACATCCGGGTTGTTTGTGGCGATCGGTGTGGTTCTACCTGCAATCATCATCTTTTATTTTATGCTGGCACTGCTGGAAGATATCGGATATATGCCGCGACTTGCAGTGCTCATTGATACATTTCTGCACAAGATAGGTCTGCACGGATATGCGATCGTACCTACCATTCTTTCACTGGGATGTAATGTACCTGGTGTGACTGCAACAAGAATTCTTGAAACAAAGAAACAGCGCTTTATTATGATGACACTGCTTGCCATATTTATTCCCTGTGGTGCTCAGATAGGGATTATGGAAAGCGTAGTCCCGGATCTTGTGGGTTGGATCATGTTTTACCTTATAATAGGATATTTCATATTCGGCTATGTCCTTAACAAGATAGTTCCGGGAGAAGCTCCTGAGTTTTTGATAGATGTACCGTCATATAGAAAACCCTTAATGAGNNTGCTTGGCTGTGCGATCGTAGGTATACTATACATGCTGGGAGTTATTGATTGGCTTGCTGCAGTTCTTGCACCTATATTCGTTGGGTGGTTTGGTGTACCCGCAGAAACTGCAGGTCCGCTGATTGCTGCATTCTTAAGAAAAGATCTTGCTGTTGCCCAGCTATCGACTATTGAGATGACTGAGTACCAGATGATCACAGCAGTTGTGCTTGTTTCTATCTATTTCCCATGTGTGGCAACATTTGCCATGATGCTCAAAGAAGGATGGAAAGAATTAATAGCTGCACTTGCTGTGCTTGCAGTAGTAGTCTTTCTTTACGGAGGACTGATACATATGATAGGCATACTAATGGGGGTAGCATAAATGGCAGAAAAATCATCATTAGCAGTTTTCTACTTTGCCGTACTTGGCTTATTAACAGCAGCCTTCGGGATTGCTTATTTGCTGGTTACGATAGGTATGGTAGATGAGTTTTCATATAGCATTTTAGAGATCCCGGGCGATATGTTCGGTGGTGGATGGGGTGGTATTGTACTACTATCTGCAGGATTGTTCTACCTTATGGGCCTCAGGGATTTTAATGAGATCCATCAGTTCGGGAAGATTGTAATGGCCAGTATATTGATCTGGTTATTAGCAGGCTGTGATATCTTTGCAACGATCACTGAATCCATTCCCGGAGGAGATGAAGGGTGGTTTAACACTCTAAGCGGTTTTATTGAAACATATTACCCGCCGTATACACCGGCAGTATTACTGCTACCGTTCTCACTTATAGTGATATATTATATCTATAACAGAAATACCAAAGAGGAAAAGGAATAATATGAACGCAATGAAACATGTCCTTTCAGAGATCAGAAATGGAAATACCGTAAATACACTTGCCAGAGAGATGGATGTGAATACATCCACTCTTCTGGCTTTAATAGATTTTTTAGTACACGAGGGATATCTGGAACAAGTAAGCATGAACAACTGCACTGGCTGTGGATCGAATTGCCATGACGGATCATGCAAACCAGAAACGAAGATATATGCAATAACACCAAAAGGTGTACAATATATAACTTAACTGTATAATAATTATATAGAAATATTGAAATAAGTAGGGTACCCTATGATAAACTATGTTAACCAGAAAAGCTGAAGATTATCTTGAAGCGATCCTTAATATTACAGAGGATAAAGGATATGTCAGGATAAAGGATATAGCTAATACTCTAAATATTAAGCCGCCAAGTGTTATTGAAATGGTAAAGAAACTTGATAAAAAAGGTTTTGTTGAATACAGGAAATATGATGGTATAAAACTAACTAAAAACGGAAGAGACATTGCGCTTGTCATTAAGGATAGACATGATACCATCAAGGCCTTTCTCGAAATTATACAGGTTCCTGAGAAAATTGCAGATCATGATGCATGCGTTATGGAGCATGAACTGCACTCAATTACCACCACACAGATCAAAAACCTTGTCAATTTTGTTAAAACTTCACCCGGTCATTCTCAATGGTTGTGGCAATTTGAAAAATTCTGTATAGATGAAAAGCAGGTATAGAACAAAATCCTCCCTTCGGTCGGATTTTATTGAGTATATTATCTTACAGATTATATACTTGTGTCGCATCAAGGAACGAATAAAGAAAGCGGCTATTGAAATTGGTAATGACCCGTGGCACAAGGGAACAATAAAAGTAAAAGGCTATTTAGCTTCTCCGGGCTAATTTGAAAGCTGAAAGAGTTCTGTTTAGGTTATCTTCTTTTTCCACGGTTGGTAAGTCTGAATAGTACTTGAATTGCATTGTCTATTTCTTCATACTCTTCTTTATTTTAAGCTTGGGTTAAAGGTAGAATCAGCAGGAACCCAGGGCAGCCTTACTATCCTGTTTATCATGCCTTTATCCAAAATGCTTTTATTACTACCAGTGATATTCATTAACCTTTATTCCAGCCTTGTCATATAAAATAACATCGTCGTGACTATTTGCAAGATAAAGACCTCGTGTATATCTTGTTGGATTGTACGTAGAACCATAAACAGACCATGAACTACCTGCTGTAATAGTTGTTCCAGAAGGAATTGTATAAGTACCTTCACCATCGGTTAGCCTCCAACCCCCAATGTCTACCGACGAGCTACCTTGATTGCACAACTTAATTAATTCATTGTCCGGCTCTTGTCCAGGGGGATCATATATGACTTCACAAATTACAATATCATATGTTAGATATTCAATTTTATAATCGATTGTATAAGGTATAATTTCATCATCATGATTGAAGCCTGCAAAAAACAATGTGTAATCACCAGGTTTTATAGTCCAGCATAGTTGAGGGTTAGGTTCAATTTGAGGATTACTTCCAGTACCTATTGAAACCGCTTCCTGGAAATGCGTAGCCCACCAACAATGATCATTTTGTTCAATCAATCCTTCCCAGAGTTCAATTCTAAGCTCATGTCCATTCGATTGAACATCAACTTGCATAATATTACCTTCATCAGACTCTGTAAATGTCAAATAATTATAAGCACCATACCAGACTCCCCCACCTTGGCCATATCCATATAAACCTTTTGACATTTCAGTTATTTCTGATGTTGGTGTTAGGGTTACAAATCCATAATAGTAGTCAGCGGCGTCTAATAAATTTTTTAACGT
>MZXQ01000036.1 GCA_002926195.1 Candidatus Methanomarinus sp. HR1
ATATTGAACAGGTCGTGCTTTACGGTTCTCGCGCTAAGGGCAACTACCAAAATGGCTCGGATATTGATCTAACGCTGATCGGGGATGCGCTAAGCCATGCACAACTTACCCGCATTGAAACAGAGATAGATGATTTGCTGCTGCCTTACTCCGTCGATCTTTCTCTTTTCAAGCACATTGATAATGTGAACTTAATTGATCACATCCAGCGCATAGGCATTGTATTTTATAGTAGATAATCTGTAAGATAATATACTCAAGAAAATCCGATCGAGGTTTATTTTGACAATAGACCACTATATCATTATTATGTTTCTGGTATCTGACCTGCCCAATATCATCATCTTTTCATAGTATATCAAGCACAAAGTTTAAAAATAGTAATCTACATTATTATAATCGTGATTACTAAATTCATAAACAGGGAGAAAGACATCGATTTCCTTGAATCAAAATACCACGATCCTTCCCCACAGGTAATAATACTATATGGCCGGCGCAGAGTAGGAAAAAGTAGTCTGATACAGCAGTTTATGAAGAATAAACGATCTATATATTATCTTGCATCAAGAACTGTCCAGGATCTCCAGATAAGCGATTTTATAGATACAATTAAGAGAGAATTAAATAATGAGCAAATATCAGACCTCAGGAAGAACTGGGAAGTCATATTTAAACATCTCGCAATATCACAGGACAGAATCGTAATTGCAATTGATGAGATTCCATACCTGATTGAATCCGATAAGGCACTGACATCGACCTTCCAGCGAATAATCGATCTATACATAGCCGAATCAAACCTGTTTTTGATTTTATGCGGCTCAAGTATTGGTATGATGGAAAGCGAAGTTCTTGGATATAAAAGTCCGCTATATGGACGCAGAACCGGGCAGTGGAAACTTGAACCAATGAGATTCAAACAGATAGCAGAGTTTTTGCCCCGGTATTCTCTTGAAGAACTTATATACGCTTATACAGCTTGTGGTGGTATCCCATTCTATATAAACAAGTTTGATGATTCAATGGACGTCTTTGAAAACATCCATGGAAAGATCCTTAGAAAAGGAGAAGTCTTAAATGAAGAAGCTGAGTTTCTATTAAAAGAAGAACTCAGAGAGCCTAAGACATATTTTTCAATACTGCGGGCCATCAGTTTCGGCAATACGAAATTCTCCGGAATAATGAACTATACCGGGATTGATAAGAATTCACTAACTCGTTATCTGGACATACTGAGAACCCTTGGTCTTGTACG
>MZXQ01000223.1 GCA_002926195.1 Candidatus Methanomarinus sp. HR1
TTATATCCGGAATCAAGTGCATGTACACTTATTGCATTGCTTTTGAATATATTATTAGCATAGATCGTATTATTATTTCCGCTTAGAGCAATGCATGTCATAAATCTGGAGATGGTATTATAACAGATTGTGTTATTATTTGAACTTATATATATCCCTTTATTGCCAGTGAATTTTCCTACAGTACCGGATAAATAATTATCTTTTACAGTGCAATGCGAGGATTCTTCTATTTCAATAGCACGGTTTCCTTCAGACTTATGAATGCCACCATGAATAAGGACAAGATCTGATAATGATACGCAAGTCGAGTTTCTAATTGCAATTAGGCATAAATTACTTGGTGAATTACCTATCTCCGTTTTGAATTTAGCTTCGGTAGTGAACCCTATAAGTTTAATATCACTTGAATTGAATATCCGGATCATATCAAGTCCGGGTGGATTTATATGGCCGGTCCGGTAAATAATCCTTGTATCATGACTGTTTCCTATTATTTTCATATGTTGTTTGTCACTGATCGTTAATACTGGTTTGATCGGGTCCGGATCATATATACCCGGACAGTCTGTAATGTATTCTCCTTCAGCAATGAAAATTACCGTATATATGGTGGCATTATCTACCGCAGTTTGGATAGTTGGATGATCTTCTGGCACCCGGATGATAGTTGATAGCTCTACTGTTGCATCTATAGAAATATTATTATTATCTTCATTTTGTTCATAGATAGTATTATCAGGATCGAGTCTGATACATATTGTATGGTTTCCAGGATCCTGTGGGGTCCATTCAAACTCAACAGGACGTTTTTCATCAGGTTTTATTAAAAATTGCGGATTTATACCGATCAATTCACCATTTACTAACAATGCTACATCAAACGTATCAGATGCAGTTATACCTGTGTTAGTGATCATTACCTTAATGGTGGTCTCAAAATGCGAATGTATTTCAGGCTCAATAATAATTTCATTTATTATTGAAAGATCAGGGCTGAGTTGGGAATCATTCAACCCTCCTGTTATTGTGAAATTATTTATGAATCCTCCGTTATCTATGTCAGACTGTGATATTGTATAATTAAATATTTCAGAGACTGCATCAGTTGATATATTGAACTGCAGGATATGATCTGCACTGATGTTGTGATCTGTGAGTACAAGCTGGAAATAATGACTGGATAATTTTGTACTCCAGCTTTCACCGGTATTAATATTTGTTGCATATACTGACTGAGGCCAACATGAACTGCCATCCGGATTCTGGATATTACCGGTGACTATAAGAGGTGCTGGCTGTGCGATCACAATTGCAGCATAGATTATACATATTACTGCAACTAATATTAATCCGTATATTAATCTGTGGATCCGTTTTTTATGCATATAAACCGTTTATTCCTGATAATTGAAAATCCGACCTAAGGAAGGATTTTG
>MZXQ01000222.1:0-1736 GCA_002926195.1 Candidatus Methanomarinus sp. HR1
GAGCCTCAGGCGAAGACTCTACGAATCTTCTAATCTTCGGCTCTTTCGAGAGCCTCAGTCAATAAAATCCGACCGAAGGGAGGATTTTGTTTTTTAATATATGTCATTATAATAGCATATTTTATACTAAAAGTATGACATTATAATAGCAATATATTTAAAGAAATAGTTCAGTAAATAGATTGTGGACATTGAAGGAATCAAGAGAATAATCACTGACCAGAGATATGAAATTGATCATCTTTATAAAAGCAGGAGGTTGATAGAGCGGGACCTGCCTGAAGATAAGTTGATACAATCCCTGAAACATCCCAATATCCTGGCTGTACTGGGTGTGAGACGCTGCGGGAAATCAGTATGTTCCCATATGCTCCTTAAGGGAAAGGAATACGGGTACATTAATTTTGATGATGAAAGACTGTACGGGATAGATGCCGGGGACCTGAATCTGGTTTTGCAGGCCTTTTATGAACTGTACAGCACAGAACTTGAATATTTCATGCTTGATGAGATACAGAATGTGTCAGGGTGGGAACTGTTCGCCAACAGGCTCAGGAGGACTAAAAAGGTGGTTCTGACAGGGAGCAATGCAAAACTCCTCTCAGGTGAACTGGCGACTCACCTTACGGGACGGTATTCGGATGTTACACTTTTTCCTTTTTCTTTTTATGAGTTCCTGGAATTCAAGGAAATTGAACCGGATATCCATTCTACCAGGAGTATTGCCAGGATCAAGAATGCACTGAAGGAGTATATGGACGTGGGTGGTTTTCCCGAGGTTTATTTATTTGGAAAGGAGGTGACAGCGAGGATATATGAGGATATAATTTATAAGGATATTATTTCCAGGCACGATATCCGTAACAAGAGAAGTTTTTCACAAATCGCAAAGTACCTGGTGTCTAATTTTTCAGGCGAGTTCTCGTACAGGAAATTGTGCGGGGCAACTTCCATACGCAATGTGCATACTGTGAAGGATTATGTCGGGTATCTGGAATCTTCGTATATTGTTCTGGTGGTTGAGCGTTTTTCATTTAAGTTGAAGGAGCAGATAAAGGCTCCAAGAAAGGTGTACTGTATTGATACGGGTATGATTAATAATATAGCCTTCAGGTCTTCGCATGATATAGGCAAATTGATGGAGAACCTGGTTGCGGTTGAATTGCACAGACGTAAGTCTTATTATAGGGGGGATGATGTGTTCTACTGGAAGGACCACCAGCAGAGAGAAGTTGATTTTGTGCTGATAAGGGGGAGAAAGGTCAGTGAGTTGATACAGGTGAGTTATACGTCAGGTAAAGAGGGAATTAAGGATAGGGAGTTTAAGGGTATTTTGAGGGCAGCAGTGGAACTGGGATGTGGTAATATGAAGATTATTACATGGGATTATGAAGGGGATGTTGGGGATGTGAAATGTATTCCGCTGTGGAAATGGCTGCTGGTTGATTTTCGGTATACAGATTCAACGCAATATAATATCTAACCAATGTCCCAACAATCACTATAAGACTCAACTTTTAGATAATTCGAATGTACAATTTACTATGCTTTTTAAAGTGGATACGAAATGTAGTTAAATTTAATACTGTTTAGATACATGAGTTTATTTATGCAGAAATGCTACAACATATTGATTACCGGCAATGTTCAGGATATTGGTTTTAGAGCTCTTATAGAGGATATTGCAAGATTCAATAACTTAAAGGGATTTGTTTTTAATGACCCGGACGGTAGTA
>MZXQ01000222.1:1777-2076 GCA_002926195.1 Candidatus Methanomarinus sp. HR1
TTAAAAGTGAAGAAATGCCTTTTGATATTTACTTGCCTCAAAAATTTATAAGGCTCTATACAGACGAACTTACAGATATTGCCAGAAAATTGGATAAAGGAAACGAGTTGTTAGGGGATATAAAGAGTGATACATCAGCTCTTCCGGAAATTAAAACTGTGCTAGATTCTTACATAGGAGAACAAAAAGAGCACAATCAATGGATGAAAGAACATCTAATAAAAATGGAGGAGCATAACCAGTGGATAAAAGAATACAACCAGAACCTTGAGAAAATCCTTGAAAAACTTGTTGAGAAA
>MZXQ01000221.1:0-338 GCA_002926195.1 Candidatus Methanomarinus sp. HR1
ATTCCTGCGATAATATCTGCTATCATGATCCTCAGATCTTTATTAGATCTTGTCTCATTTACCAGATAATTTATTCTTCTATCTTCAGATAACAGCAAATTATTAAGTAAAATCCCTCTTTTTA
This sequence comes from Candidatus Methanomarinus sp. HR1, assembly GCA_002926195.1. Lineage (GTDB taxonomy): Archaea > Halobacteriota > Methanosarcinia > Methanosarcinales > Methanocomedenaceae > Methanomarinus. The sequence continues at coordinate 125 of MZXQ01000221.1, forward strand.
GGTCTCCACCAGTTATTTTTTTCCATTCTTTCTCATATTTTTTCAAATTATTGGCAGATAAATTGTCATTTAACACTGCTTCCATACCCACTTGCGCAGCGGCTTTAGCGCAGATCATGGAATAATAGATGCCTTCGGCAGTTAAAGGACTGACCTGACCTGCAGCATCTCCGACTACAAGTATATTATCATCATAAGTCTGGCTGATCACTCC
>MZXQ01000221.1:483-706 GCA_002926195.1 Candidatus Methanomarinus sp. HR1
TCCACTCCTTTTAGAGATTCTTGAAAAGACTCCGTCTGCAGCAATAATTATTTTCCCGGATCTACTTTGTATAACCTTATTATCAGTTTCAAAGGATATTTCACAGGAGTCACCAGTTCTGATTATATCCCTGGCTAAAGTGTTTGTCAGGACCTCTGCCCCTGCATTTATTGCCAATTGCAACAGATGTGAATCAAACCGTTCCCTGTATACAGTTATCCCG
>MZXQ01000221.1:756-2219 GCA_002926195.1 Candidatus Methanomarinus sp. HR1
TTTCGTCCCATGCGTTCTTTTTCTATAACAAGAACTTTCAGTCCTGCTTCAGCCATTATTCTGGCTGCTGTGCTTCCTGCCGGACCGGCACCAATAATTATGACATCGTTTTGTGCTATTTTTTCATCTCCTAAAAATAGGAAGAATTACAGATATATACACGTACCTGTGATCTCACGCTCCAGCGTCCCGTCATCCATCTCTATAACTAAAGCGCCATCATGATCAATACCCACAGCCTCACCTTCAATAGACTTGAACCTGGTGACTATTTTCACTCTACGGTTAAGAGTAGATGAATATTCTTTCCACCTGTTCAGAATTAAGTCAAAATTACCATTCAGGTAAGTATTATAATCCTTTTCCAGCCGATCAAGTAAACTTTGAACAAGCAGGACCCTGTCAATATCATTGCCTGTCTCTTCCTTTAAGGAAGTTGTGCTAACACGCATAATGGCAGGTAACATATCCATCTCAATATTGGCATCAATCCCTATCCCTATGATCACAAAGTTTACACAATCCATCTGCGCTTCTACTTCAGTAAGTATACCACAGACCTTTTTCTCATTAATAGTCACATCATTAGGCCACTTTATCCGGGCTTTTATCCCTATATCTTCCAGGGCCTCAACAACAGAAATGCCTGCCATTAAGGTTAAACGGTAGATATGATCGGGAGGTATATCAGGTTTCAGGATCACTGAGAACCAGATCCCTCCGGGAGGTGAATACCACTGCTTTCCCATTCTTCCTCTACCCTTAAGCTGTCGTTCTGTGATTATTACAGTACCATCAACACACTCAGGAGCCATTTCTTTAGCTTTTAGATTAGTAGAATCGATCTCGTTATAATAATAAATTTGTTTGCCAAAGAATTCTGTCTTTAAATCCTTTTTAATCTCTCTGGGCAGCATCAGATCAGGTGCTTCTATAAATTTATATCCTCTGTTGGTAACTGATTCGATGGTATATCCTTCGGACCTGAGTGATTTGATATATTTCCATATCATAGTCCTGGAAATATGCAGTTGATCTGCCAGTTCCTCACCTGAAATAAACTGATCCTGAGTACCCCTTAGGGTCCCTATAATTTCTTCTTTATAATCCATGGTATCCCTTTGCCATCTATGTTTAGTAGAAAAACGCATTTTATAGTATATAAAGTATAACTTGATGTACTCAAGAAAATCCGAGCGTTAGCGAGGATTTTGTTCTTATTTTCTTACACTTATATATGTTCCTACGGCTGCACTTATAGCTGCAACCTTCCTGTTATCCGTACCTATGGCAGAAGCAAGTGTTGCGCCTTTTTCCTTATCCTGCTCAACTACATCTTTTACCTGTGTCAATATATCAAAGTCTTCAATAAAATGAGTTGATAATTCACCTTTTATAAAATGGGGATTCCTCAGCACAGCCTTATGGAATGAGATATTAGTGGTAATCCCTTCAATGATATA
>MZXQ01000221.1:2266-5324 GCA_002926195.1 Candidatus Methanomarinus sp. HR1
TCTACCCTGATCCCCGGTCCGCCCGGTGACCTATAGTGGATAAGTTTTCCAGGAGATGGGATGAAATCATTCAGAGGATCTTCAGCATTGATCCTGCATTCCATTGCCCATCCGTTAATACCTATTTCTTCCTGTTCCCAGTTCAATGCCTCACCGGATGCGATCTCTATCTGCTTTCTTACAATATCCAGACCACTAACAGCTTCTGTTATAGGATGTTCCACTTGCAACCTGGTATTCATTTCAAGGAAATAGAAATCACCTTCCGAATAAAGAAACTCTACCGTACCTGCATTGGTATAATCTATTGCCTCTGCGGCCTTGATAGCTGCTGTCCCCATTTTTTCCCTTAAAGCAGGTGTCATAATAGGTGAAGGTGATTCTTCAATAAGTTTTTGATGGCGTCTCTGTATGGAACATTCCCTTTCATTGATATGGACTGTGTTACCTGATCTATCAGCCATGATTTGGAACTCTATATGCCTGGGTTTCTCCAGGTATTTTTCCATAAAAATAGTCGGGTCTCCGAAGGACGATTGAGCCACTTTTTTAGTGGAATGGATAGCACTTATCAGTTCATCATTATTATTGGCGATCTTCATTCCAATCCCGCCACCACCGGACGCAGCTTTTACAATAACCGGATATCCGATTTGCTCACCCATCTCAATAGCAGATTCAGGATCATCGATTTGCCCTGATATTCCCGGTATAACAGGCACTCCGGCTTTTTCCATGGTATTTTTAGCAGTTATTTTGCTGCCGGCAGCTTCAATGGATTTACTTGACGGCCCTATAAAGACAATTTCGCACTTTTCGCACTCTCTGGCAAAATCAGGATTCTCAGCTAAAAAACCATATGCCGGATGGATGGCCTGTGCACCAGACTTTTGTGCTACTTCAAGGATCCGGTCGATCTTTAAGTAGCTCTGGCTGGCGGGGGGCAGACCTATTAAATAAGCTTCATCTGCATATTTGGTAAATAATGCGTTCTTATCTGCTTCAGAGTAAACTGCCACGGTCGCAATATCCATCTCACGGCATGCCCGCATCACTCTTATGGCAATTTCACCCCTATTGGCTACCAGTATTTTCCGGAACAATACAAACACCTCTAATTAACTACCATGATAATATCCCCGGCACTTATAGTATCGCCTTCGGATACAAAGACATCCCTGACTATACCGCTATATGAAGAATGAATCTCATTTTCCATTTTCATAGCTTCTATTATAGCAACCAGATCTCCTTCCTTTACCGGGTTACCTTTTTTAACCTTAAGCCCGAGTACCATTCCTTGCATACTGCTTTTAATTCCACCTTCAGTAGATCCGGATGGAACCGGTCGTTTCTCTTCAATAGACATCTCACCAATGGGTTCAACTTCCACCTCGAAGACCTCATCATCGACAACCACTTTGAATTTGTTATATACTGGCTGATGTGTCGCATGTGTCTGATCGGTTGGGGCCGGTATTAATTCTTCTTCCCTGTTTTCTCCATTAAGGAACATGGGCGCGATCTGGGGATACAGGGCATATGTTAGGATATCCTCTTCCTTCTTTACGATGCCAAGTTCTTTTGCCTGTATTGTGATGCTATCCAGTTCAGGTTCAAGTATATCGGCAGGACGACAGGTTATAGGCTTATCTTCTTCACCCAGTACTTTTTCTATTAACTCCTCACTAACAGGTCCCGGAGATTTACCATACATGCCCTTGATATAATCCTTCACTTCTTTAGGTACCACTTTATATCTCTCGTCCATCAGGACATTCAGTACTGCCTGTGTACCCACGATCTGGCTGGTAGGAGTGACAAGGGGCGGATAACCCAGATCTGCTCTTACTTTTGGCATTTCATCCAGTACATCTTCAAATCTATCCAGAGCATTCTGTTCTTTTAACTGGGATACCAGATTGGAAAGCATCCCTCCCGGGATCTGGTAGATCAGAACGCGGGTATCTATCTTCTCAGAGATCGGATCGAGTATGCCTCTATATTTATCTTTTACTCCTTCAAAATATTCTTTGATCTCAATCAACAGGGGTAGATCCAGGCCGGTATTCCATTGGGTATTATTAAGACCGGCAACTACGGTCTCTGTGGGTGGCTGGGATGTTCCACCTGCAAAGGGCGAGAGGGCAGTATCCAGAATATCAACTCCTGCATTGCAGGCAGCCATATAGCTCATCAGTGCCATTCCGCTTGTTGAGTGGGAGTGCAGGTTTATGGGTAGTCCTATCTCTTTTTTCAAAGCTTTAATAAGTATATATGCATTATGGGGTGTGATCAAACCCGCCATATCTTTTATACAAATAGAATCGCATTCAAGTGATGCAAGTTCCCTGGCAAACTCTATGAAACCATCAGTATTATGCACAGGACTGGTAGTATAGCTGATTGTGCCCTGGACATGTGCTCCTGTTCTTTTTGCGGCCTTGATGGATACTTCCATATTCCTGATATCATTTACTGCATCAAATATTCTGAATATATCAATACCATTTTCAGCGGCTTTTTCTACGAATTTTATAACTACATCATCAGGGTAATGCCTGTATCCTACCAGGTTTTGTCCCCGCAGAAGCATTTGAAGGGGAGTATCTTTAATTACCTGTTTCAGATCGGTTAGCCTTTCCCATGGGTCTTCATTCAAGAAGCGGATGCAAGTATCAAAAGTGGCACCACCCCAGACCTCAAGAGAGAAAAAACCAACTGAATCAAGCTTTTGTGCAATAGGGAGCATATCTCTTGTACGCATCCTGGTAGCTATGAGTGATTGGTGTCCATCTCTTAGTGTAGTATCTGTAATTTTTACTTGTGTCATCTTGATATCCTGCTAATGACCTTATAGTATAAGATATTTGCATTATATATTTGCGATATATATTTATTGTATCAGGGAATGTAAAGAGTTACTTTAAGCCCAGGTGGCCTAGTCGGTTAGGGCGCCAGACTCATAGGGAATTTATTAAGCGTCCTTAAGGTCTCCTGAGATATCTGGAGGTCACGGGTTCGGATCCCGTCCTGGGCATTTTTTTACAAGAAAATG
>MZXQ01000221.1:5380-6459 GCA_002926195.1 Candidatus Methanomarinus sp. HR1
GATCCCTGATTTTCTTCACCTTCTCGATCCGTCAGTCAACCATCTCGTACATGGGCCAGAGTGCGGTCTTAACATTGTTTTGCTCCTTTTTGTTCTTGAGTCTGCTCTTATTGCATCAACATGTTTAAATATCTTGTCATAACTTATCATATCTATTCGAAAATCTGCTTGCAGAGTATTCTCCATCACAGAGATAGGACATGGGATGTCTTCATAGGGTGCTGACATAATCAGGAGGTATGAACATGGTACTATGGCCGCTAAGAAAAATGAGTTATTCCATCATAAAATCGCTGGAATCCGAAAAAAATCTGGGAAGAAAAATCTCACTGATCTTTCTCGGGAGTGCTCTTGCCCAAATTCTTATTCTCCATGTAATAGATGGAAAAAGCCTGATCGAATCAGTCTATTGCACGGTTGCCACACTGACAACAGTAGGCTTTGGGGATGTATCCCCATCATCCTGGCTGGCGCGACTTCTGTACATGCCAGCTATGATTGCCGGTGTGCTCATGCTCCCGGCAGCGGCTGTATTAATCTATGAGATTCATCAAAAGAAGGTGAGAGGATTGAGCAAATCAAATCAAAAGAAACATGTGGTGGTGCTTGGAGGTTCCAGTGAAATAACCAGGTCCATCGTTATGGAGATGGACAGATCATATGATATCTGCCTGATATCGGAACTGTATGAAATAAACCCCTTCAGGGATAGGGTGCATTTTGTGAAAGGGAGTCCTGTGGAGAAGGATACGCTGGTTAAAGCTAATTTGGGTGCGGCAGAGCATGTGATCATCGCAACCGAGGGTGACAGCACAACCATACTTGCTACAGCGCTCGCCAGGGAATTGAATCCTGATGTAAATATCATCGCTACCATCGTGTCCGAGGAGAGGAGCGGGACTGCAAAAACAGCAGGAGCAGATCATGTCATCAATACTGATACCGTTACAGGACGGCTGCTTGCTTCAGCCGTCCATGAACCGGGTGTGGTAGAACTGATATCAGATGTCACCAGTTCCCTTACCGGTCATGATATCACCTGTGATGATTTTCCTGAAAAAATGTACGGGAAAATGATC
>MZXQ01000221.1:6587-6830 GCA_002926195.1 Candidatus Methanomarinus sp. HR1
GACACTCGATCAATCCTTTTTCCTCAAGTTCCTTCAATGCGTGGCTGATGTTCTGTGTTGACCTGCTGGTCTCATGGGCAACATCCGAAGCCTTGACTATGGTGTGCTCTTTCATGGATTTCATGAGAACGAGGCGGCGGTCAACGCTGATAACCCATCTGAGTAGTTCTTCGATGCTTTCAGTCCGGTCTTCCATCACATTTATTCCTGCTTCTGCAGATGTTCAAACAATTCACCATACAC
>MZXQ01000220.1:0-207 GCA_002926195.1 Candidatus Methanomarinus sp. HR1
AGGCATAACCATAATGGTCGCTATCATCATTATCCTGACTGTTATCATTATGATCTACGGAACAGGTATATCAGGGCACCTGAATAAGTATATAGTATCTGCATCCGCATCACAAATCGGTGATGATATCATTGTTCAATACAGAGGCGGTCCCCACCATACTGATATGCAATATTTTAATGTTACACACGCTGGTTCCAACACATC
>MZXQ01000220.1:340-1275 GCA_002926195.1 Candidatus Methanomarinus sp. HR1
TTGGTTATTAGTGAAGCCAGGAGCATCCAGTTATGGTGGTTCCTTTGGCCCGGATCCGGATAACTAAGAATGCCATAATACTGCATCGTCCGTGATGATGATTTGACACGGATTTCGCAAAGTCAAAAAGAAGAACATAAACTCATCACATGTAACAAACATACCCACAACACTTTCACACCGCTCTTGGCTAACAGTTAATACCAATACTGCTATTATCAGGCCAGCAATAAAACAGGTGGTATTTTGCAGGACTATGATATATCTCTTAAATTTCTATCAGGAAAATTCCCGGTTCATTTTATAAACCTGATATTTGATGGATTCCAAGGCGAAGTAACCCCACAGGATAGAGAACTGCCCTCTATCAGACGGGAATCTGATTATCTTGTCAGAGTAAAAAATAACAGTTCCGTATGTGATGATGCCGAATTCATTGTGCATATGGAATTTCAAAGTTCAATAGATGTAAATATGCCCGCTCGAATGCTATCGTATTTTACCAGAATATTTGAACGGTATAAATTACCTGTTCATTCTGTTGTGATATATCTGAATCCCGACAATGCTAAAAACAATATTCCGGACACGTTCGTACATTCAATAAATGGTAAAGAAAATCTAACATTTAAATATGAAATCTTAAAATTCTGGGAAATAGATCAAAATAAAATCATCGATAATAATTTATATGGCTTATTTCCAATATTACCTCTGGCAAAATACAGGACAGCCGATGAAAAAGAAAATTTGGCAAAATGCTTTGATCTGGTGCAGAAGGCAGATATTGAAAATGATACATTAAAAGCTGATATATATGTTTGTACCGGCCTATTAGCAGGATTACGGTATCCTAAAGAATTGATTGACAGTTTAATGAAGGTGGAGATTTTGGAAGAATCGGTAATATATAAGGATATTCTTAATAAAGGTAT
>MZXQ01000102.1:0-1534 GCA_002926195.1 Candidatus Methanomarinus sp. HR1
CCTCATATTTTGTTGAGTTATATGTACAGTATACAGTATTTGCATAATAACTCGAGCATAGAGTACGGTGAAAGTAATTCAAAATAGAGATGTTCTACGGCATGAAAAGTACTGATCAATAGGAAAGTATAATATAGTGTCTTATTCATATAATATAACAAGTGTATACAGATAAATAGCACTTGATATATATATGAATATTTTTTGTAGTATATGAAGATCTGATATACTAAAAATGCTTCGCATTTTTTAAGTCTACAAAAAAGTATATAACATTTCGTACATAGAAAAAATGGGTGGTTTATATGGATTTTATACAAGAAAAGATTACTACGATCCATGATTTTAGAATTGATGAAATGACTATCATTTCATCTCTTGAAAAAATCTCAAAAGAACGTCCTATGACGCTGTTAATTCCAATGCTCTATAAAGAGCTTCATGGAAATACTCTTGAAAATATAACCAAACAGATCAACGGATCGACTTATCTGCACAATGTTGTTATTGCACTGGCAGCAGACAATGAACAGCAATATATCGAAGTAAAGCAGTTTTTTTCCCGACTTACCATACCTCATCTAATCATATGGTGCAACGGACCTGCCGTAAACCGGGTTATGAATGATCTGAAAAATAAGGAACTTGACCTGACATATTTCTCTGGTAAAGGCAAAGACACATGGATATCACTGGGTGTAGCAACTCTTGACAGTTATGCTGTAGCAATGCATGATGCAGATATTGTATCATATGCCAGGATTCTCCCGGCAAAACTTTTTTATCCTGTTGTTGATCCTGATCTGGATTTCTTTTTTAATAAAGGATATTATGCAAGGATCGATATGGAAAAACTGATAATGTACGGCCGGGTGTACAGGCTTATGTTAAGTCCTCTTTTAAATACCTTACTTGAAAAAACTAACAGTCATTCGGATTTCCTTAAATATATGTGTGCCTTTAAATATCCACTCTCAGGTGAGTTCTGTATGACATCTGATCTTGCCCTTAATATCCGTATACCAGGTGACTGGGGGCTGGAAGTAGGACTACTTGCTGAAGTCTTTAAGAACATCACCTTTAAGAGAACATGCCAGATAGATCTTGAATTCTATGAACACAAACACAGGTCTTTTAAAAGAGATACTGAAGGCGGCATTAGTAAAATGATCAAAGATATTACCAAGACCATATTCAGGAATCTGGTAGAAATAGATGGATTTGATATAAATGAGGCTTTCTTGCAGAGTATTATTGTACAGTATAAGCGCATAGCTCAGGACCATATACGTCAGTACCATGCTGATGCCCTGTGCAACAGGCTAAATTATAACAGGCATAATGAAGAATGCATTGTTGAGGATATCTCAAGGCTAATGTTGATATCAGGCAGGGAATATATCAACAATCCGACAAGAATGAGGCTGCCTGACTGGAAAAGAGCAATATCAGCTATGCCTGATATTCGTCAGAGATTGAAAGAGGCTGCTCTGTATGACCTTGATACTTATAACTAAAAAATTAATTATTTTAT
>MZXQ01000102.1:1611-2201 GCA_002926195.1 Candidatus Methanomarinus sp. HR1
GATTTTCAATTGGTAATAATTGCTATCCCAACATCAAAAGATATTGAGATCCAGGTTGAAAAAAAAGTAGCCGATATCATCAAATCCGCTTATACTGACGCTGGAGTAGAAGTACTGCTATTCGGACCTTCCCACCTTAAACAGATACATGAATTATTGATCAATGAAGGTAAAAAGGAATATATTGATCTTCTTCAACTCAATGGTTATTCCAATATTCGAAACCTATGTATGTTCATTCCACATGTCCTGGGTTCTGAAGTGGCTGTACTTATTGATGATGACGAGGTATTCGAGGATAGGAAATTCATATCAAAAACCAGGGAATTCATTGGCACTGATATTACCGGATCAAATATCGATGCTGTAGCCGGATATTACCTCCAGCCCGATGGAGACTACCATGTTAAGAAACCATATCACCCCTGGATGAAATACTGGGATCAGTTTGATAATATGAATAAGGCATTTGATCAGATAATCGGAACAGAACCCAGGTTAAAAGAAACACCATTTGTTTTTGGCGGGAATATGGTCATTCACAGAAGACTCTTTACTGTAATACCCTTTGACCCTGAGGTTCCAAGAGG
>MZXQ01000102.1:2225-15183 GCA_002926195.1 Candidatus Methanomarinus sp. HR1
CATCTTCCTCCGCAAAAAACCCACCATACCTGGAAACAGTTGCGAGAAGATATTTATCGTTTTATCTATGAACGGTTAAAGATAGAAAGCCAGGAGGATGTGGAAGGGATGATAAAGGTCTATCCTGAGGATTTTGATCCGTATCCGGGCTGTTTTCTAAAGAATGATCTCAATGAGAAGATCAGACGTTCATCAGAACTCTTATCAGAAGAATATCTTGCCCGGGGTGACGTTGAAGGAAGCGAAGAGGCATTACGTAACATCATTCTTGCCCAAACCGATGCTGTGCCTGATTCCAGCCCATTCCAGGATCTATGCATACTGCAAAAACTCTGGCAAGAAATGATGGAATATACTTATCAGGAAAAGATCAGATCAAGAATTGAAAATATTGTTCAAAAAAGGGAAGAATCAAAATGAACCTTTTATTTATAACCAAACTGCTTCCAAGGGCAGATATCATAGGTGGACCCATACTTATCTATCATAGAATTAAGAACCTGTCTTTAATGGGGCATAATATAACCCTGATCGCTCCTGCTCAATCTGATAAGGACCGTGAAGATACAAGCCTTAAGCCCTATTGTGATAAGATCCTGCTTATTGATTCTGTTAAGGATAGATCTGAAGAGAAAGTTGATGATCTATTTAAAAAATTCAATATGAAAAGACCTAAGTTCTTTTTAAGTGGTGATGGTGGCTATAATAAAGAAATTGAAGAGGCATTGAGAAAATCAGTGAAAGAAAATCATTTCGATGCGGTTATTGCAGAATATTCAATGGCAGGACAATACTTAGAAGCAAATCAGGATATATTCCCGCCAGATACTTTGACAGTAATTTCCGTACATGAATGCTATACTAAAGCGTTTGAACTAAGAGCCGCAAAAGGAGAAGACATCAGTAATGCGCAAATCAAGGAGTTACATGATTATGAATTCACTATGTATAATGCAGTTGATAGAATATTATCGCTAACCAGGGAAGACAGTGAGATTCTAATCAATTATGAACCCGGATTAAGGAAAAAAGTCAGGATTGTCCCTCATGGAGTGGATACGGAATTCTATTATCCTCCTGTTGATAAATCCCGGGATGAGAATTCAAAAAGAATGCTATATTTAGGCAATTTTGAGCATTATCCTAATGTGGATGCTGCCAGGAATTTTATCGATCATTGCTGGAACCACATCCTTCAGGAAGTCCCTGATGCAAAATTCTATGCAATCGGGTTCCATCCGCCTCATGAACTATTGGATCTAAGAAGTGACAATATCATTGTCATGGAAGGAGGAGATAATGAGAATGTACGTCAATTGTACTGGAAAAGCGATGTGTTTGTAGCTCCGATCGAATTGGGCACCGGATTTAGAGGTAAGATATTAGAATCAATGGCATGTGGATTGCCTGTTGTTGCAACTCCTCTGGCTACTTTTGGGATAGATCCTTCTCATGGAAATGATATGTTTGTAGCTGATGATTATGATACATTTGCCAGGTATGTGATCAGGCTTTTGAAAGACGCAGAGCTAAGAAAGACAATTGCTGATAATGGTTTGAAATTAGTAAAGAAATTTGACCACATTTATGCATCCGAAAAATTAGCACAGGTGTTTAGTGAAGGTAAACAAGACCGTTTATGATCTGTTATCTTTTAATAAATTTATTCTTATAATTATTATATGCCCTGATAAATTCAGCATGTGGCCAGATGAGCGGCATAGTAACATAAGCAAAACCTTCCTTCCATTTAGGGTGTGATCTGACATGTTCGATCATAGTGAGTTTGCTGTCCCTTAATATCCTGGCATTGCTGTAATCCTCCAGCCACATCTCGAAGCGTTCTACTGTTGAGATATGCTCTGGCAACATATGATCGTGTGCCATTTCCACTACCCACCATAAATATTTCTCTGCCATATCCTGATCTCCAATAGCAGTATAATGGTTAGAAAGCTGGCAGGTGAAATGGCACCACGGCCCGTAACCGCCATTATTGCGGTTCCAGAGCTCAGGATAGCGGTTCAACCCACCCAGTTCTTTATCCCAGAGCTTCTCATGGATACGTTTTATGGTCTTTACATTCCTCAGGTCATGTTCATCGATCAGCCCGAAGTGGGCCGGAGAATATTCTACAGCGTCTACATCTATTACGGATGAAGCAAAAGCATCATATCCGATTGGCTCGCTGCTTTTATATTTTACTCTGATGCATTTAATAAAAGACCTGCGCCTCGGACTGTACAGCCTCTCAAGTATCGCCAGTTTTATCTGTTGCGCCTGCTGTTTCCATTCATCCACATCCTTACCAAGAGCCTCACCGATCTCAACAGCTCCAAAAAGGCCAGCACAGCATGTGCAATTGGCATATATTTCAAAACCATGCTCATAAGCAGGATATTCATGTATACTGTTTATAGTATGAATAAGGTCCACTTCATTGTTTTTATTTATAAGTATGAATTCCACAGCTTTTTCAATGGCTTCCCAGTACTGGTTACAAAAAGCCCTGTCAGCAAGGCTATCGTAGAACAGCCCCCCTGTGGCTTTGAGATACTGGTTCAGAGCATAAAGGATCAGACCGTTGCCGTCTATCTGCAGGTCCTTGTAACTGGTATCGTTCCCATCCACATCATAACGCTGGCTGAATTCCCCGGAAGGTTTCTGGGCTGCCAGCATGAACTCGAGACCGTGTTTTGCTTCTTTTAGAAGATCTGCAGAGACAGCCCCGAGAATACAAATAGAATGGTCACGCGGATAAATGAACGGATATCTTGTTCCGGGAGGGCTGGCATAGAACCCACCGTTAGGGTGCTGGTTCTCTTTAAGGATTTTAACACAATTCTCATATAATTTGTCAGCTTCGCTAATATCCAAAGAAGATCACTCCTTTTTAATGAATTTAAAAACACATGATCCCTTTTGAAGGATATTATCAACTTCTTCTTTTGATATGCCTGCTACTTTAATTGCTTCTTCATTATAAGCACTTGGAGCACCGGGCATTATAGACTTAGAAGCGAGGTGTATTGTTTCATAACCTGCCATTTTGGCTCTTTTTTTCCTGTATGCATTATGAAGCAAGCAAAGAAAAGTAGCAACTGCCGGACATTCCACTTTATTCTTATCTTCGGCTTCTCGTTCTTTCGAATATTGCACAATTTTTAAAAATTCTTCAGGATGCTCGCCAAATATATCAATAAAACGTATTAGCTCATCTGCAAATGGGCACAAAGGCAGGTAATTCAATCCGTCCAGTGGACTTCCTTCAAGTCCCGGGCCCTGGGTTTTTGCCATTTCCTTACCGATATTCGTAAGCCATCCGGCGGTCTTCTCAGGACCGACCTCATTGACCATTTCTATTATACCGATCATAAAAGCTTGAGGCAACATGCTGCCGAGTCGAATCATACTTCATCACACCAATTTTTTTAAGAATACATAAATGCATAAATGCATCAATACATTTCACTTCAAGATATTAATAAGTTCCTTACTCCATCCTGCCGGTCCTATACCATTCCCCTTTTTTATAGAAGGATCAATGACGGCGGGGTCATAGATACGTCCTGGTTTTTGTACCAGTATGCCTATGTCAACAGCCTTGAGCATTGGCAGGTCATTAAGACTGTCACCCAGACCTATGGTCTTTATATTTGACCATTTTTGCCTGTAAAGGTCACTGAGGATTGAAACTGAGCGCCCTTTATCGTTGCTGCCCATTATATGGTGAAACCGACCACCTTTGGTATAATTATAGCCTTTATTAAGAATCTCCTGTTCTAATTGTATAGCTTTCTCGGGCGGGCTTAATATAATAAATGCCTCATCATAGTCACGTTTCTTTGCAAGAGCAGCAGATTGTCTGTCCAATGAGCATTCCAGGCTGACCTGGTCTATATCCATATCCCCGAACCCGATAACTTTACAATCGATCTTGGTGCTAATTTCTTTGAGGATGCTTCTTAATATTTCATATCGTTCTCCTAATTCGATGACATGGTAATTATCAATTTTTTTATCATATTTATAAGGGAAATTAAAATAATCTTCAGGAATGAATATAGCACCACCATTTTCAGGTATTAATGGATGGTGGATGTTCAATTCATCGCAATAAACCTCTAACTCTGCTTTTGTCTTACTGGTACAGAAGATAAGCGGGATATTCTTTTTACTAATAAGTCTTAAAGCCGGTAAAGCATCTCTATATGAATAGGTATTATGGTCTATTAGAGTGCCATCCATATCAGTAAATATTATATATTCAGGATCTGACATGTTATATAAGAACAAAATCCTCCCTCCGGTCGGATTTTCTTGAGTCTATCAAGTTATACTTGATATGCTATAATAAATNNATATACCTTATATTGCTCAGTATGAGGTTCATTTTAGCTATTATCCTGACTTTTTTATTTGTTACACCTGCCTGTGCACTTAATATGGAAGAAGGAATAACAGTTCCAATAGTGGCTGCATATTCTACACCTGATGGTGAATCCGGGGTTTTATTAAATGCCACAGTAATTGTAACACCGGGCAACGGTCACGTATTTGTAGATACTCAACCCTATACTCAGATGGACCTGCAGGGTTCAGCCAGAATGGCAACTCTTGTAGCTTCTGATGTAACAGGTATTGATCCGAGCGAATATGATTTTTATTTTATTATTGAAGTCACTTCCCCTATCATTGGTGGTCCTTCAGCCGGTGCTGCACTTACTGTTGCTACTATTGCTGATATAATGAACTGGGAGTTATCACAGGATGTGGTGATGACCGGAATGATAAACCCGGATGGCAGTATAGGACCGGTAGGGGGAATTCCCTATAAACTAGATGCAGCAGCTCAGTATGGTGCATCATTATTCATTGTACCCGAAGGCCAGACCGAAGTAATGATCTCTAATAAAAAAACAGTCAAGGGAGGTCCATTTGTCATGATCGAAGACGAGCCTGTCCTGATAGATGTAATAGAGAGAGGAAAAGAACAAAACGTCAATGTGGTGGAAGTAGCTAATATCCAGGAGGCAGTAGAATTTTTCACAGGTAACCGTATCAATATTTCCATACCACCAAAGGGCGTATGGTCGGCTGAATACCTGAATACTTTACGCCCTCTGTCTGCTAATGTACTGAGTGATGCAAATCTATTATATCATAAAGCACTTAATGAGACTACACAGTTTTCTGATATTTTACAATCCCAGGAAGAACTATTAAGATACGGATATGAACAATATGATGATCAGCAGTATTATGCAGCTACTAATACAGGTCTGTTGATCCTGAATAACCTGAAGTTCATATTATGGTACGAGGAATACCAGAACCAGAATGCTGAGGATAAAAATGAATATCTTAATAATCTATTAGAACAGGTGACCCGGGAGATTAATAAGAGCCGCCAGGAAGTGGATGCATTCAAAGATGGTGGGGTTGTGGATGTGGACAGTGTGGGTGCTGCCGAGATCAGGGTAGTAATGGCAGAACAGTTCTTAGAAGATGCAAGATCAGCAGATTCCGATAAACAGTTCATTGAGATTCTTGCTCAGGCATCTATGAGGGCCCAGACAGTTGGGTGGTGGTTATCACTGGCTAATTCTAATACTATCATACCAGAAACCACATTGAAAGACAGAGCCGGATGGTATGTGGGTACAGCCTCATCTGTTGTCATCTACACAGAGACTATTATCCATGAGATGGAAAGCTGGCACGGACTCCTGATTTTATTACAGGAAGCTGAGGAATCACTTAATAGAGCCAAGATCGAATATGAAAGAGGATATTACAGCGGAGCTATCTTTGACTCATTACTGGCAGCAGAACAGGCCAGTACAGCAATTAGTCTGCTGGGTTATGCTGATGTGGATACCAAAATCAACCGCAGTGCTGATTCGGCAAGGATAGCTATTGAAGAGGTAAGGAATGCAGGTATAGAACCTGTACTGGCTGTAAGTGCATATGAGTTTGCCGATTCGCTTGAATCACCCAGCCAGAAGATCGTAGAATATAATTATGCCAGAGTGGTTGCAAAGACCACAATGCAGCTTACCAATACTTCAAATTTAAATATATCATCTAATGTGAGTGAAATGAATACGACAACTACAGATACGCCTATACCTTTAAAGACAATATCTCCGGCTCCGGCCCAAACATCTTCTGCTAATGAGCAGGATCCTGTTATTCCCGGATTTTCTATGTTATTGGTAATAATAGGGATTCTTGTTGTTAGCTTTATACTACGCAGGTAATGTAGTTTAAGTAAATGCTCACTTCGTTCGCATTTACTAATACTGTTATCCATATACGGTTACATCATGGACAGTTTTTTAAATNNGCCAGTGCATCGGCCGGCACATCGATCAGTACGCGCTCTTCTTTGAGTTTGGATCTGAGTATCTTCAGCTCACCATGCTTGCATAAATCTCTCAATACTACATTTTACATCTTGACCATCTGGAATATCGGGATCATGATAGGTGATATTATTGTTACCAAATCCTGTGATCACCACAAAATGACCGAATCCCTGTATTCCTCTATATAGTATTCAACCATCAAGCAATATAATGACTGGATTGCCGCTTTTTAGGAATCGATTGAAGAGTTATCCCCAGCCCGGATGTTCCCGATCGCTTCCATAGTCCATGCATCAAGTTCAATATTATGGCTGGCAGCCAATTTTCGCAGTTCTCCTGCTGCTATTTCCAGATAAATGGGCATTCCCAAAGCAGCATAAGAACAAAATCCGAGGAAGTGGATACTAATTTTTTAATGTTTCAGGTCTATGAAATGCGAATCAATTATAAGAAAGATGTGCCAATCATGGAAAAAAAATTCAAATCGAGATCAGTATTATATTTTCTTATCATAATATTAATTACCAGTACTATTTCCATTAGCTCCGGCTTATTATCTGATTCACGACTTCCACTCCTCTCTTAAGCGCCTCATCAATCTTTTTCACATCAGGACCGCCTCCCTGTGCCATATCAGCACGGCCGCCGCCGCCGCCGCCAACCACCTTACACATCTCTTTTACAATTACGCCGGAATTCACACCCTGCTCAATTGCCTTTTTCCCGGCTGCTGCCACCAGCTTTGCACCATTTAGATCACTGGCTAATAATGCTACTACATCAGGCATTTTACTAAACTCAGCCGCAACCTTTATCAGCTCTTCAATATCAGATCCTGGTATATTCTTAGCAACTACCTTAAGCCCGTTAATATCCATACAATCAGACAGCATGGCACCCACTCTGGCTCCTGCTAGCTCTTCCTTTAACCTGGCATTCTCCTTCTTCAACTGCTTCCACTCTGTAAAAAATCTCTGCACTGTCTCAGGCAGATGTTCAGGCGTAACCTTCAGTTCATTTGAACTCTGGTGAAGCAACTCCTCCCTCTTTTGAATATACAAAACCGCAGCATCACCTGCTGCATACTCAAGCCGTTCCACACCATCCTGTATCCGTTCGGTCTTTATTATCTTGATAGGACCTATTAGGCCTGTATTGTTCACATGAGTACCGCCGCATGCCTCCACATCATCTCCTACTTTCAATATACGTATCTGTTTGCCTGGCGGTACACCCCCTTGATATAACACAAAACCATATTTCTGCTCAGCTTCTGTTCTGTCCATCCATGATATTTCCACAGGTATATTAGCCATCACTGTCCTGTTGGCTATAAGTTCTATCTGCTTTAATTCATCATTTGTTATACGTTTGAAATGTGACAGATCAATACGTGCCCTTTCTTCACTTTTCTGTGCACCCGACTGCCAGATATGACTGCCCAGAACCTTCTTTGCCGCATCATTCACTATATGCGTGGCCGTATGATGGCGCATATGAGCCCAGCGACGCTGGCTGTCTACGGTTCCATTTACCGGATCTCCTTGCTTAAGATCAATCCGATCTTCTGCGGCTATATGTAGTATCACACCATTCTCTATTTGAACATCAGTTATATGATACACTGTACTTCCTGCTGTGATAATGCCGTGATCAGCGGGCTGTCCGCCCCCTTCAGGATAAAACATAGTCCTGTCAAATATCATGCGATTATCGATAACTGCCAGAACCTTAGCTTCAAAATCCAATTCATCCGGCTGAGTATAATATATACGTTCGGTTTGTGGAAGATCCTTCGTATCTTCCATTTCTTCTATTTTATCCTGTTCATCTGCTTTACTATGACTTTCAGCTACGAGTGAATAGAATGTATCAGGAAGATCTACTGCAAGTCCTATCTCTTCGGCTACATCAGCAGTTATTTCAGGAGGTATGCCATGTGTATCATACATCAGTATAATCTCATCCAGCGGGAACTGCACACCTTTATTCATATAGTTGCGTGCGTTTTTTGCCACCAGTCGCTTGCCCCTGTTTAATGTATCACCATATTTTGTTTCTTCCTGCTTAAGTATCTCTATTATAGTATCCAGACGCTCCTTAAATTCAGGATATTCCTTCATATGGTCTATCTGCATAGACACTATCTCAAAAAGCGGTACCTCAATATGGGCTTCATTCATCAACCGCAGGGTTCTGCGCAGTACTAATCGTGCCAGATATCCTGCTTTTACATTTGATGGGATAATACCATCACCGAACATGAATGCAAGACATCGGCTGTGGTCTGCAATAGCATACACCCTCTCAACAGGTTCCATGATATTTTGTAGTGTATCAACTTCAATACCTATATCCGCAGCAACTTTCTTGCGCAAATGCATCAGGTTTGCAGCTCCGGTGATATCCATCAGTCCTGCCAGCTTTGCATTCTTTGCAAGGATACTGGTGTATTCGGGGTCATCCAGTTTATGATCTATACCTGCCAGACCCATGAGTTCATTTACCATCTCAGGAAGAACCGCATCATATATAGTGGGAGAACCTGTACTGGCCCAGACAAACCGCTCCAGACCATAGCCTGTATCCACAATGTAGTTATCCATTTTTTCATAGGACTCTCCTTTTATTGTGATATTCCCGCCTTTTTTCTGCTGCATGTTCATAAATACCAGGGTAGCTACTTCGAGTCCACCGATCAGTACTTCCACACATGGTCCGGCATTACCACCGCCAGACCAGGGTTCTTCTTTATATGTTACTGCATTGGCATCAGCCCCCATCTCAGCAAGCAGTTCGTCGCAATACTGTACAGTATCGTCCTTCCAGTAGATCTCTTTTTGGGGATTATTAAAAGCATGGTGCGCCATCATCTCAAAATTAGTAAGATGCCTTCCGCTTCTGCCTACTGAGTCAAGGTCAGGCAACCTGATACAGGGCTGGCTGATGGTGAGCGGATTAGCAGGTGGAGGGACTAATCCTGATGTCACAAAAGGCTGAAAATCGGCGATACTTGCTATAGTAAGATAGATATCATCCCGCCATCGTGCGATCACAGGATACCTGTTGAGTCTGGTATGTCCGCGTGATTCAAAAAATGAGAGAAATTTTTCCCTCATTGAAGAAAGGTTGTATGGTTTATTAAAAACAGGGTTACCTATAAAAGAATAAGGTACACAGGGTGCATCTCCGCAGTTATTCCGGTCAGGGTCTCTTGTCCAATAAGTATTACCGCATTTTGGACATATTTTCCTCTCAAAACCATTATTAAAGAAATAATCAAGCTGATATTCATCATCTAACATAGTATATCTGAGTGTCTAATGGTGTTAATATTGAAAAAGTTTACGTCAATCACACACGAAACATCTGTGCATGAGGTACGCCACCTATATCCATCACGCTATCAGTGTCAATGGCTCCACAGGATATGGCAGCCTCAATACTTCGCTCTCCTGTTATGTTTGCGGTAGTGACTTCCATTAGAACAGCCTGGACCTGTGGAATATCAACCAGTTCACCCTTATAAAAATCCTCTGATATTTCCAATTTTAATCCGCAACCTTGCACGGTCTTTCCTATGAGTTCGCGATCACACACAGCTAAAAGTATAGATAACTCACTCTCATATATCTTGATATACATGGTTGTATAATTATTCTATGGTGTAATTAATCTTTGTTTTAGTATGTCAAGTATAACTTGATATATCGAAAATCCGACCGAAGGGAGGATTTTGTTCTTGCGCCCTTTTCCTTTTTGTTTAAGTGATCTTTAATAATCCATTCTTTGGTTCGAATATCGCTCCATCTTTTTTCAGTCTCCTTATCATTTCCTCTGCTTTATCATCATCTATTCCTAACTCCACAGCCTGCTGAATTACTTCTGCCATAGGTGCAACTCCTTCATGCTGCTGTTGTACTTCACGTATAATATCACGAATAAGTTTGGCCCTGTCACGCTGGCTTTTTGGCATACCGGTAC
Organism: Candidatus Methanomarinus sp. HR1; assembly: GCA_002926195.1. GTDB lineage: Archaea > Halobacteriota > Methanosarcinia > Methanosarcinales > Methanocomedenaceae > Methanomarinus. Next base: position 12,581 of record MZXQ01000102.1, read on the forward strand.
TGACCATATCAGCATCCAGTTTTCCGGTTTCAGGGTCGGTCATGACCTGTCTAAGACTTTCGTTCACGATCCTGATCACACGATCAATATCCCTGGTAGTAATAGAATTGCTAAGGCGCATCCTGGCCGACCCTTCTCCCAGCCTGACCAGTGCCTCAAGCTGCCTGGCAGTGACAGGTATAGGAGAATTGGGATCATTAGCCTGGCTTCGAAGATCAAGATAGAAATTAATTATTTGCTGTTTTGCCTCTTCTTCCATTACAGGAAAAATATGACGTTTTGAGTAGGCAATATATTTTCTCAATATATCAGGACGATAAGTGGGTTCAATGACACTCATTGCCTTATTGATCTGTTCCTGTGTGATCTTAGATGAACTTAAGCTTTGGTACTGGGCATTGATCTCTCCTGCATAATGTCCTTTAATAATATGTTCGGCAATATTTCCATCCCGCTGCGGGCTCGGTTCATCAGTCAGAATAAATATTAAGTCGAACCTTGATATAAGTGCGGGCGGCATATTGATCTGCTGAGCTATGTTCTCATAACGATCAAACCGGCCCAATTTAGGATTTGCCGCACCTAATAAAGCACATCTGCTTTTTAAAGTGGCAAGTATACCGGCTTTTGCAATACTTATGGTCTGCTGTTCCATAGCTTCGTGAAGTGCACTTCTGTCTTCCTTTGCCATCTTATCCAGCTCATCTACAGCAGCCAGTCCTTTATCTGCCAGCACCAGTGCACCGGCTTCCAGTGTCCAGCGGCCGTCGCCGAACTCGTCCTTAACAGCAGTAGCAGTAAGACCTGCTGAAGTAGTCCCTTTCCCGGAAGTATAGACTCCCCTGGGTGATATTTTATAGGCATAACGCAGAAGTTGTGATTTGGCGATACCCGGATCTCCTACTAACAGTACATGGATGTCTCCTCTTATCCGTGTTCCGTCAGGCAGATGTTTAGGAACACCACTGAATAACTGCAGTGCCATAGCTTCCTTGATTTCTTCATAACCCAGTATACTGGGTGCAATGGAAGATATCATTTTGTTATAAATATCACTGGAGCTACCCATTTCCCTGATCTCTTGTTCATCTTCGGGTGTGATCTCTATCTCATCGAATTCACTTTTCTCACGCTCGATAGATATCCCTTCAAGTGACAGGTCAAAAAAGGTACTTTTTCCAATTTTCGTGACCCTTTGATGGCTCCTGAGTGTACCTGTTATTGTTACACGATCACCCGGTGTTACCAGACCGGCCAGGTCGTCTTCAACATCAATATCAAGTGTTTGTGGTTGTTCTCCGCCCCGCAGTCCTTCGGGCGATTCCTGTATCCGCAACTTCTGGGCATCTATGAATGTGGATTCATTTGCCAGCAGTTTGAACGGGCCGCGCCTGCCGCACTGCTCACCGTCACACTCAAGCGGTTCTATGAACCTGTTTTCGTTCTGTGGAACAAAATTAACATGCCCGCATCGTAGGCATTCAAAAGCTGCGGTGGTCAGTTTAGGTCTGACCTCAGTAGCCTTTCTGATGATGCCATCAATACCGAGCAGCCATGAGATATTCTCACTTCTAAGGTCCCTGATCTGGATCCTGGAGTGAAGATTTGTTATTCTTACATGAGCATTGTCCAGTGTCACGTCCATAGGCAAGTCGATCTCAAATAATGCATCGTTGGCATGTTTCATGACCGCATCAGGTTTTTTGAGAAGCTCGTTGGCTAGTTCGATATTATATCTTTCAATATCAGAGAATTCGACCATTAGACTCCGTTTTTCCGGATATATTCCGGCAAGAGAAAGTAACTCTTCCCAGTAATATTGTTTAATGAATTCTTCCCAGACAAGTTTGGATGATTGTTCTGTCATTATTGTCATCTGGATTAAAGTCAGATAGACATATGAATGTTTCTAAAGATAGCACTGTGAAAGTAATCCGAATGGTTTTGGTTTTTGGAGTGGAAATGGGGGGGATAAGATGGTTGTACTGGCTGGTACAGTATGATAACTCTCATAGGGATAGTGTGAAGTGACAACACGCGAACAATACCATGTTTTTTATCCTTGCCTGCTTGAAGCTATTGCCCTACATATGGCAGATGAAAAAATCTTCAATTATTATCTGGCACCATATTAACTTACCTGGAGAGTATCACTTTTCCGATGAAAAACTGAACACTATTACCCCTTATCAACTTCCAAAAATTTCGGGGTTAAAAATGCTGTAAAAATGGGAGACTACAAACCGAAGAATGGTTTGATCTGATAGAATATCCATTACTTTTTCATTGCCGGTTTTGTACCTTTGTAGGATTGTACCCTTTAATGAAAAAAAGAAAAATTAACATTATAAAATAAATCATTTTCTTCTTCTATGTGTTTGTTTTTTCGTTTGTTACATACTATATAGGAATATGCATATTTGTAACTGCAAAGTAGATTAACTGTAATAAAATATGTTTATAAACATAGCTTTATAATAATAATAAACATTAATTTATACTTGTAGATGATGAAATTTAAGTTAATAATTAACAAAAAATACAATAAGAAACTTACAAATTTTGGAGATAAAAATATGGAAACAACCTCCATATTTCTAGAC
>MZXQ01000219.1:0-2622 GCA_002926195.1 Candidatus Methanomarinus sp. HR1
TAAGGTTTGATTCCTGTACAATACACAATGGTGACGGCATCTTCTTTATTGATTCGGGCAATAATACTATAAATAACAGTCAAATCTTAAATAACATCAGGCAAGGATTCTATTCGGAAGGATCGAGCAGTTACAACAATATTATTAACAATAGTATCATCAATAACTCGGAAGGTATATATCTGCTGGGAAACGGATACAACAATTTTACCGATAATAATATCTCAGACAACCGTGACAATGGTATTACCATAGGCACAAATGACGACCACACAAGCCAGTATAATATTCTGCACAATAATACCATATGGTTAAATAATGCTACCGGTATCGTATTTCATACACATTACAACAATCTGACAAATAATAACCTCTCAGAGAACAGGGATCTCGCATTTAGATTTCCAGGTGAAATTAAGTATTATTATAATTATATCGGGCGCAGCAATACCGCAAACGGCGAGCAAATAAATTATTATTATAATGAAAATGACATAACGGTTGAGTCAAAATCTCTTGTAGCAGCCAATGTTAGTGATGTTGGAAAGATCACGTTAATAAATTGTTATAACCTTAATATACGGGACAATATTCTTTTTAACAATATCCAACATGGTTGTGGTATGTTTCTATGGAATTCTTATGAAAACGATCTGACCAATAATACCTTATCAAATAACTATGACGGTATTAGATTATTTAACTCATCAAATAATAACATCGCCGGTCTGAAACAGATTGATCCATGTGAGCGGTACGGAGCATTCTTTGATTCGGGTTCAGATCATAACAGCATCACAGACAGCAGTCTTGCAGCAACAAATAGTAATGGATTGTGGATAAGGTCATCTGAGCATACTTCCCTGAAAAATATTACGATCTCATCTGTGAATGAGTCGGGTATATACATCATCGGAGGCCATTATACAGACATCACGAATGCTACAGTCGTCACAACCGGGACAGATGGTGTACATATGACAACATCCGACCATGTTGCTATCATCGAGTCCGGTATCACTGCCAACAATACAGGCTTATGCTTCACCGATTCCGATTATATGAACATAACCGACAATACCATTAATGGTGAAGACGGCATTAACATGTTAGGGTCAGACAGGGGTAATTTCACGAATAACATCATCGATGCTACTTTAATGGGTATTTTCCTGTCTAATTCAAAGGATCACAATCTTACTATAAACACTATTACAAACNNAAACTACACGATCAACGGTATCCTGCTTGAGGAGTACTCGACAAATACTACAATGATCGGGAATGATCTCACATGTAATGGGGCAGAGTTTGACATCAGGATCAATGATTCGAATGATGCGGTCATTGCACCTAATAGTACTGTTACTGCAAATTATACCTTCTATCTTACTGATGACACCAGGTTATGCACGCTTGATACGATATTTAACAAATCAAAGATATACTATGAAGATACAACATCAAACCTGACATTGATGTGGCGGATCGATGTGCTGTGCCGGGATAATTATCATCTGGAACCTTTATGGGCAAATCTCACAGTATGCTACGGCGATTATTCTGATGTAGGAAATGTAACTGTTTGGGATGATGAGGTCCCACTTTCAAAACACGGGAGACTAAGCGGTAACGATTTCGATTATTACGGCCCTCCCATTTCAGGTGATAACTGGCTTCTTGTAATAGAATATAAGCAGAATATTAGCACAAAAACTACATATCAACCCATGAACTGTACTGCTATAAACAGGTGGGACAAATTCCAGGGGATAAATAAGATATACCGAAACATCACAACAGTGATCACAGAACCGGGTGTGACCATTTTAGTTGATACAGGTTATACACCAAACGGTAAGTGTTACTACTGTCATCTTGATAAACTCAAGTTTAAAAATACTATGCACTGGACTAATTATTCATCAAGGGTTTTTGATGATTTGGATGATCCGTACACGCCAGGAAGGTGTATTGATTGTCACAATGAGAATGATTCCATTAAGATACCGCATGGCAATGAGAGCGGAAATGATCTATTATATCAACCCAGCCCACAGCTGTGCTACAATGGCATAGGCAACCAGACATGCCATAATTCAAGTGCGATCAGACTAACTCTAAACCAGAAAGAAGAATTCAATAAAACGACCCATCATCCGCTGGGGGATGGAAAACTTGCATGTAAGGCCTGTCATGATAATCATGGAACTGAATATGATTTTGATCTGCTAAGAGATTATGATACTACATCCACGTCCACATATGATTCAGCCAATTATGCTCTTTGTTTTGTCTGCCATCTCGAGGAGAAGATCGTGGCAATGATGGTTGAAACCGGCGGTAATGCCAAATCCCTGTATCTTCAGAACTATTCCAATCAGACAAATTTCAGGGATGAGTATAATAGTTTTTCTTCTGGTTTTAACAGTGGATTCCAGAATGTCCATTCTCCACAAAATGAGTCAGAGAACATACATACACAATATAACTGTTATGCCTGCCACAATCCGCATGGTGCTGTAGATCCAGCCATGACACGGTATCAATTAAACTATACTTACATTACTAATCTGACACCTCCGGGTGTTGAGTATGTAAATGGCGACTGGGCGAATCAAA
>MZXQ01000219.1:2715-5272 GCA_002926195.1 Candidatus Methanomarinus sp. HR1
TATGAACCTGCCGGCGGGGCAGGCTGTGTCGAATGCCATGATAATGGTCGTTCTGATGTAATACGTCCGATCGTGAATGTGACTGCAATGAAACTTGCAATGCATACTGATCTGAGCTGGAATTTCCGCAATGGTGATGATCTTAAAGGAACTCAAAAGAATTTCACCGAATGGCTTGAATATCGCAATTATACATCCGGTCAGATCACAAACATCTCTACAGATAACGCTATCTGCTGGGCATGTCACTGCACTAACGGCACGCCGCCAAATCCATACTTCCATCCGGATCGGGCACTTAATCCATACAAATGTGCCAAGTGCCACGGACCACTGAGCGGTCAGCCGCCGCATACACAAGGATATGTCAAGGCCATCGATAACCACGGTCCGACAACCAAAGGTATTGAATCGATCTACATACAGACTAATGTTGGTACGAATGGCTCATGTGGAGACTGCCATGCACCAAGCCTTCTTCCTGAAAGCTACATAGGTAGTCTTGAAGTTTGGAAATGGTCTGGCGCAGGCGATGGCTGGATCACCTATAATGGCAGAACTACAATGGGCAATGTTTCGCATTACGGATTGAACAAATCACAGGGACAAGCATTAGGAATAGATAACCCGCTCTTTGATACTTCCAACTGCCTCTACTGCCACTGTGATGATACAAACGGTGCGATTTGGGGCAATGCTGTCAATATAAGCGGCAACATGTACGGGGCAGATACATCGAAACTTTCCGAGTGCTACACATACTGCCATGTGCTCCCTGACTATCTATACAATGTAACCGAGGATAACATTCCGCATTTTCACAACAAGACACTCTATGCCGGGGGCGGGTTCGACTGTGTAATATGTCACGATATCGATAGTACATACGGAGTCCAGTCCCTTGTTGATGCTGATGCGATCGCTGCCGGTATTCACAGCAACGTCACTAACAACACCTATACAGACATTCTTGAATGTGATTCAAGGTCAAAGCCGTGCTGGGGATGTCACAACAGTAAAGGCACCCAGCCGGAAGGTATGGGTGATCGCAACGGAATCTACCTGCCGCAGAAGAAACCGTGGTTATGTGAGGACTGCCATCTTAGAAGCGATGAATGGAATGCTGCGACCGGTTATGGTGAAACATGGATAAGTTCAAGCTATCCGCCAAACAGGCTGCCGCCACAAATATATGCACACCATCCGAATTCTTCAACCATCAGGACCAATATGATAGGAAATGGAACTTGTGTTGATTGCCACAACAATAGTATAAACCAGAGCCATGAAGANNGGAACAACATCTGATTTGATCAAACCGACCGGGAACTGCGCAATCTGCCATAACAATACTGCCAATGGAACTAAATGGGGATATGCTACTCAGAACGATCATGGTAATTTCACAAATTGTTCAAACATGGAAGATGGGTGCTATATCTGTCATACCAATGATAACCAGACTCCTGTAGATTTCCATGCAGATAATCTATGGTCAGGAAAAGGCGGATTCGACTGTCTGAGATGTCACAACGTTAGCGGATTTGCAAAGAATAACAGGATCAACGCAAGTGTGTTCGGCGAAGCAATACATAATAATGTCAATAATGCCTCAACAATGGAATATTACCTGAACCGGTCATGCTGGGTCTGTCATTTTGATACGGGTCTTAATGCTGATAATCATTCTATGCGAAAAGACCCGCCGTACCTGTGCTATGACTGCCATAATAAGAACAACACACCGTTTGGGAATGTGAGTAATGCACCTGAAGTCCACAATCACTTTAAGAACGGGACAAACATTTCTGCATACTGGACGAGCTCAACAGATTCACACTCGTGTATGGGCTGTCACAATAGGTCAGAGATGTTCTGTTATTATCTACCTGATGAAAATGAAATTAATCCGTATTATACCAATTTCTCACTCACATCCCATTACGGAAGTAACAGGACTGATCTTGATATAAAATACCACAATGAGACCAACCCTGATGAATACTGTGAGTACTGTCATGTAAATATTTCAACAGTATTTATGGAATATGAGAATGATAAAAATATCAGGCACGGCGGTACCAGTAACTGCAGTGACTGCCACGGCACTGGCAAACTGCATAATAATACTTTAATTCGTGCAAAAACCAGTGGGAACTGTACTGATTGTCATGCGCTCTATGGCAATAACAGGATCAGTATATATGAGATCAATGTTACTGCTATAAATAAGGGAGTACATGCGAATGTGAATAACAATATGTCAACTATAGCCGGGGCAGCACCGATCAGCGATTCTAATAATTCCATATGCTGGGGTTGTCATGTACCCAACGGGGCATATCCTGAGGATGGACATGCAGATACTTTCAATAATGATGCATATCTGTGCTATGAGTGTCATAACGGTACGGCTGCATATGTTAATGTCATTAGTGCTACCGGAGTATATAACCATTTTAAAGGCGGTATCAATATCACAGCACGTACAGATGCATCCACCAACTCGACATCATGCGGGTACGGATGCCACAACCTTACTTCAATGAAGGTTGCG
>MZXQ01000219.1:5310-6439 GCA_002926195.1 Candidatus Methanomarinus sp. HR1
ATGGTGTCATAAAAATGCTACTAATGAGTTTTTTGATATATTTAATGATACAGGTAATGCAAATGTAAACCATGCAACAGATATTTCGGGCTGTATACTTCCGATATGTCATAATAGTGGTCGGATACATGATCTTGTACTAAGTGTCCCGTCATCGATTGACTGGAATGAATGTGAAGATTGCCATTTCGGACTTAGCAGTTACAACTCAAGTGCTTATGTAAACCAGACTATGTTTAATGCAAGTGTACATGCACCAATAAATTGTACGGATTGTCATATCAATGCTCAACTTGATCATCCTGTTAAAGAGTATGCATGGAAGTGGTGTGAGTGCTGCCATTCGTACCAGAGCGACCCTGTAAATATGAGCGACAGGCATAATGTTACAGGTAATCCGCTCAATTACACTCTTGAGGTTGACGGTAATGGGGTATGTGTTATGAATATTACTGACTGTAGGGTATGCCATAATAAAGATGAATATAATAGTGCTGTAAATGATACACAGCATACATGTAGATACTGCCATGCGGTTCCTGATAAGGGGAATAAGACGACCCAAAACTGGTATTAAGCAGGATCAAATTTTAGAACAAAATCGTTCCTTTTCACTAAAAATACAACCGCAATACGGCTGGCGGTACAATCCCAGATCCCTGCATATCTGAAATGTCTGTTTGTATCCTACACGAAAATCCTGGTAATAGAACTCTACCCCGAATTCAGATGCAAACCCTCTTGCAATATCACATATCATCTCATGCTTCTGGTACGGGGATATTAACAAAGTCGTAGTGAAAAAATCAATACCCATATCAGACGCATACCTGGCCGTTTCTCTTAGACGAATAGTATAGCACAGATTGCATCTATCCTTAACCTCAAGAGCCGGTCCGATAAATTCCTCAAGCATATATTCATCTTTATATATCACATCCAGTTCTACAGCTTCACTATATTGCTTAAGGGTTTCAAAACGGCGGCGGTATTCTGTAAAGGGATGGATAGTAGGATTATAGAAATAGCCTGTCGGGTTAACACCGTCATCTCTTAATTTCTTTACAGTATATGTAGCACAGGGAGCACAGCAGATATGCAGTAACATTTCCATAATATCACATATGGC
>MZXQ01000218.1 GCA_002926195.1 Candidatus Methanomarinus sp. HR1
CCTCAATCCGATGTTGATGCCCTGATATATTCTCTCTATGTAAAACAGGTTAGATTCATAGGATTATCCGGTGGATTTATTGTATTATTAGGTCTTTCAATTATCCTGTTACTGACAAGATGGAATAAATCCCTGGAATTTGAAGTTGCCAGCAAGACCAGTGAGATCACAAAATCCAATGAACTCCTGAAGCGAGCGAATAAAAAACTGATGGAACTGGATAAACTAAAATCTGATTTTGTGTCAATGGTCTCGCATGAATTAAAGACTCCGTTGACCCCTATGAAAACTTCAGCTGAATTTCTGTTGCAAAATGATCCGGACTTGAATGTCAGAAGGGAAATGCTCGAGTTGATTGTGAGAAATATCGATCGCCAGACAAGAATGGTTAACGATATGCTGGATATTTCCAGGATCGAATCAGGCAATATGAGATTCAGAAAGGAAATGCAGGATATGGATGAGATAATTAATTCTGCTATTGAAACAATGAAAAAACAATCAGAAGATAAGAAAATAAACATTACCACTGATATTCCTACTGACCTGTTCAAGATCAATGCTGACAAAGATAAATTGATACAGGTGTTCATTAATCTTTTAAGTAATGCATTGAAATTCACGCCCAGTGGTGGGAATGTGGAGATAAAGGCTAACGAATCAGAGAAATATGTAGAAGTATATGTGAAAGACGACGGGATAGGCATCCCCCCCGACAAGATCGATAAGATATTTAACAAATTTTACCAGATCGATAGTACTTCTGCCCGCCTCTATGGTGGTTCGGGACTTGGGCTTGCTATCACAAAAAGTATAGTGGAGGGGCATGGTGGTACGATCAGGGTGGAAAGTACACCGGATGAGGGAAGTGTATTTATTTTAACCTTTTTAAAATAACCACCAATGTGTAAAATACATCTACTTTCCATCCCCCCAGCTTCACATCAGCCTGTTACCAGAGTGAGTGTGGGATTCAGTTCAGAGGCAGTAGAAACTGTCTGTAATTATTACAATCTATATACTATTATCCCAAACAACTTTGTGGTGCAAAGTATTATATAATACAAACATCTTTATGATACTATATTGAGGTAATTACAATGACACATGAGATAAATCGAAAAGGAGGTCTACGATGTCAGCGGCAATTGATCTGTTGAAGATTGAGAAAAAAGCATACCGTGATTCCCAGCAGGATGGCTTGATGGAAGTCATGATGGGGCTGATCCTCATAACGTTTGGATGTTTTCTCTATTCCCCCGTCTTTGCATTCTATATATTATTG
>MZXQ01000217.1 GCA_002926195.1 Candidatus Methanomarinus sp. HR1
TCTAAATTGTTTGATAATTCAAGAGCTTGTTCTAAGACTAAAGGATGCTTCCAGTCAATTATATCTGTTGATTTTAGATATGCTTGCATTAGCTATCTCCAATTTCATAGACTGATGATCAGGTCGCCTTTACTCTGGTATTCAAGGAATAGTTCTGCTACCACATGGGATTCTATCATTTTTACCTCTGATATTAATTCAGATTCTTTTAATCCGATAATATCGGCTGCAAGCTGACAGCATTTGAATTCCACTCCTAATTCGATGCATTCTTTTACTTTTTTGTCATATTCCGGGGCACCGCGATGTTTCCCATCTTTTCCAAGTACGACACCCATGGGTCCCCATAATATCACTATAACATCAAGCCCTTTTTTTCTGTAGAATTTTGCAAACCGTAAAGTCTCAAGCGGGCTTGTACTTTCATATACCATGTTTTTTAACATCAACAGTACTTTATTTACTTCAGGCATTTTTCCCACTATTATATTCTTCTCTAACCTTAAAAAGAAAACGATTAAAATTTATAAATCATTGGCATCTGCAAATTTAATCAATGCCTCACCGAGTGCCCTGGTATATTTCGGATTTAAATTAAATCTGGCCTTTTTTTGTCCGCTGCGTTCCTTTGCGATCTCTACATACTCTTTATCAAATCTCTCACTTGATGCAAGTGTTATGGTCATGAACCAACCACTACTCATTTTCACTTCTAAATAATCTTTTGCATCTTCTTGATCTGGTGTGTCTGTCATTTTATTTTCCTCATAGTATGATTAATCTTTACTGAAGTCCTTTATTCTATGTTATGCTTGATAAATACTTTTATAGAACAATGTTTTAATACAGTAAAGCATATTTACCAACCATACAGGTGATCTAAGATGTCAAAAAATTCTGGTGCAATGCGAGGAGTTAACCCCAAAGCAATGAACAAGATGATGAAGCAAATGGGGATAAACAGTGATGAGATTGACAATGTAGAGCAGGTTATAATCAGGACTCAGGATACTGACATCATTTTCGATGATGCCAATGTGACCAAAGTAGAAGCTCCTGGTATGCT
>MZXQ01000216.1:0-4000 GCA_002926195.1 Candidatus Methanomarinus sp. HR1
GTTTCCGTATTTATAATAGAGAATAACATCTCCGGAATAATCAAATGATTCGTAATCCGACTTTAAACCTTCATCATATGTTACAATGTCAGTCCTATCATAACTCTGAATAATTACCACATCTCCGATATTGATATGTGGTATCATACTTCCTGATTCTACTGCTACTGCAGGCATAGGAAGGCCTAAAAGGATTTGTGATATCAGCATAAATAAAAGAATCATACCTCCAATAAACAATAAGTCTCTCAATAATCCAACAAAAAAGTTTTCACTGTTTCTAAATCGTTCAATCGAATTTACTATTTTGCCAATTGTATTCGTATTATTTGATGAGGTCATACTAGCGAATCTTTATGGGTTCTTATGTAATAATAGTTTCTGCGGTTTTAATAGACGAAATAAATTAGAGCAGGATTATAGAATATGGATCAAAATATATATCAAATCACTGACAAATCTTCAGTAATTATAGAACAATTCGCACAAGCAGGTTACCAGATCGATCCCGCTGCTTTATCATTGTTATTAGATAATGAGAAACATTATAATCCGTTCCATATTAACCAGATCCTGAGCTCACTGGATGATTCTATATTGGTTGTAGGTCCTGATCATATTTATTTGCAAAAAAAACCAGATGATACGATTAAATCCCCGGAGTGTTTGGATATTCCTCCGAAAGATCCGGATTTTGAAGATGAATGGATAGGTGAGCTGGATGTAATCTTAGATATAACAGACCAATCAGCCTGTATAGGTGAATATACCGATTTTTTAGATTATTTTAAAAACCGTTTCTATACCCTGAGTAATTTATTACGAAACAGGGGTATGAGTTTTAGACCCATAGAAAGCCTAAAAAAACGAAAGTCAGGTCTGGTAGAAGAATATGATCAAATTTCAGTGATCGGAATGGTATCTAACCTACGAACTTCCAAAAACGGTCATAGATTAATAGAGATCGAAGACATTACCGGAACATTCCCGGTAATGGTGTTAAAAAAAGAAAGAAACCTCTTTGATAAGGCCATGAAGGTAATGCTTGATGAAGTAATAGGAGTTACAGGTACTTTAAGTAATGATGGAAATATGCTTTTTGTAAATAATATCATGCAGCCTGATATACCACTTAAAACCAATAACGAACTAGGTCAAAGGAACTGCAAAGGCAAAGCCGTCCTTATATCTGATATGCATGTAGGAAGTAATACTTTCCTTAAAAATGAATGGTTAAATTTTATAGAGTGGATAAAAAAGTCCAATGATATAAATTATCTTGTCATAGCCGGAGATATCGTAGATGGTATAGGAATATATCCCAATCAGGAAAAGGAATTGCAGATAAATGATATATATGAGCAATACCAGGCAGCAGCACAGTATCTTAATCAGATACCAGGACATATTAAAATTGTTTTGTCACCAGGTAACCATGATGCAGTGCGTCAAGCTGAACCTCAACCTGCTTTTCCTGATAGAATAAAGAGTTTTTTTAATAAAGATATAATATTTGTAGGTAATCCGGCAGTTATATCAATAGAAGGAGTTCGTGTTCTGATTTATCATGGTCGCAGCATTGATGATCTTATTGCCACTATACCTGGTATGAAATATAAAGACCCCACAAGACCTATGATCGAAATGTTAAAATGCCGTCACCTTTCTCCCATCTATGGCAGTCGAGTATCTATTGCACCTGAAAAGCAGGATCATCTGGTTATAGAAACTCCTCCTGATATCCTTCACTGTGGTCATGTGCATACTGTGGGTTGTGCGAAATATCGTGGAGTTACAATTGTCAATAGTGGTACCTGGCAATCCCAGACAGAATTCCAGCGGCGAATGAACCTTGATCCGGATCCTGCTAAAGCTGTTGTTGTAGATCTCTCAAATTTAAACACAACCATTATATCATTTGATCAACCCTCTTAACATCATGAGCAGTTCCTATGACCTATTCAAGAAACAAGGATATCATATCGCAGGTGCCCATAGTGCTGTTAAGACATGTCTCTGGTCAGGCAGGTCTGTAAAAGCACAGGGAAGCTGTTATAAATCAAAATTTTATGGTATACGATCTCATCGGTGTATTCAGATGACCCCTTATCTAGGGTGCAACCAGAAATGCCTTCACTGCTGGCGTCCTGTAGAACATCCGGTCTTAGAACCGGAACAATGGGACACTCCGGATGAGATAGTAAATAACTGCATAGAAGTTCAGCGTAAGTTGATGTCAGGATACGGAGGTCTGGATAGTGTAGATAAAATGACATGGAAGGAATCATGTGAACCAAAACATGCAGCAATATCCCTTGCTGGTGAACCTACATTATATCCGTATTTAAAGGAATTGGTTGAGGAGTATCATAAAAAGAAAATAACTACTTTTGTGGTTACTAATGGTACCAATCCGGATGTTATAGAAGCGATAAGTCCAACTCAATTATATATGAGTCTAAACGGTCCTGATAAGGATACTTATTTAAAATGCTGCCGTCCGAATAATAATGATCAATGGGATCAAATACTTCACTCTTTGAAGATCCTGCATGACCACACAAGCCGTATAGTTATCAGGTTAACACTAATTAAAGGATTAAATCTAAAAAATCCGGAAGAATATGCCAGGTTGATAGATATAGCAAAACCGGATTTTGTCGAAGTTAAAGCTTACATGCATCTGGGTTATTCACGCAAACGTCTGGATAGATCTTCCATGCCTGAACACAATGAAGTATTAGCATTTGCAAATCAACTTGCCACTAAAATCGGATATTATTGTGTTGATCAGGTAGAAGTTAGCAGGGTAGTATTGCTATCAAGATCAGATCAGCCTGATAGTTTCAAGATTTAATGGCGCTCTGGTTTCAATCCTGTATTTACGGTATAATGAACTGGCCAGGTCTACACAATTTTTAGCATCTCCGTGTTCTGTCAGGATATGTTCAGGTCTTGGTTTCATTTTCTTAATATAATCCATTAATTGTTTACGGTCAGAGTGACCTGAAAAACCATCCACAGTATGAACTTGCAGGTTAACATTGATAGTTTCAGTCTTACCATGACTATAGATCGGTATTTCGCTCCATCCTTTTTGAAGCCGTCGTCCCATAGTGCCTTCTGCCTGGTATCCAACAAATACCAGTGAGTTCTTTTCATTAGAACCATATGCTTTTAAGTATTCCATGATAGGTCCGCCATTGAGCATGCCTGAAGTGGACAGAACCACACCAGGTACAGGATTATTCAATAAATCCTCTCTTTTTTTCACAGAATCTACCTGTTCAAAACAATCTGATAAAAATGGGTTCAAACCTTTATGAAAGATCAGGTTCCTGAGATCGTTATTCAAGTATTCAGGGTAGGTAGTATGTATGGCAGTAGCTTCCCATATCATACCATCAAGATAGATAGGTATTTTCCCGATAATTCCTTTACGAACAGCTTCTTCCAGTACCAGCATTACTTCCTGGCTCCTTCCTACCGCAAAAGCCGGAATAAGTACTGTTCCACCTCTAAGTACTGTTTCTTTTACGATATTCCTTAATTGGATTTCTGCTTCTCTTCTGCTGGGCTGTATATCCTTAGAACCACCATAAGTGGATTCCATAATTATGCTTTCAACCCTTGGGAAATTATTAACTGCAATATCAAAAAGACGCGTCTTTTCATACTTAAAATCCCCGGTAAAAGCAATATTATACAAACCATCACCTACATGGAAATGAACTACCGAGGATCCTAGAATATGCCCGGCATTGTGTAAAGTGAGCTTCATGTCAGGTGCAATATCAGTCACATCACTGTAATTAAGCGTTATAGTATGTTTCAACATCTTACGTATCATAGCTGACTCATAAGGAATTATTTTTCCCTCTTTAGCTGCTACATCAATGAAGTCAAGCTGTAGCAGTGCCATTAGATCACGAGTTGGAGGAGTACAATAAACCGGGTTTTCGTATCCGTATTTAAACAGTAAAGGAATCAGTCCGGAATG
>MZXQ01000216.1:4044-7016 GCA_002926195.1 Candidatus Methanomarinus sp. HR1
AGCATGAAACAACTGCGTCCTACTTCCCGACAGCCGCCCAGAGAGGTTATCCGTACCCACTTGTCCTTGGAAGAAATTTCCCTATGTATTTTTCTACCAAACGTTTTGAGTAAAACTTTACGTTCATCTTTATGGTTTCTTAGATATTGACGTATATTATCAACAGTAGATGATTTAATAGGAGGTGTTCTGATCACCTTAGGAGTCCATCCAATCTCTTTAGTGATCTCTCTGAGTGTGTTTCCATGTCTTCCTATGACAATACCGGGTTTTTCAGCTTCAATGACCACTTCTCCCGTATCCAGGTCAAAAAAGTGATTAGTGATCCCTGCGTCTTCCGGAACGATCTTTAAGATAATTTTAATAACGTCTTCAGGTTCTGCCAATACTTTGGGATCTGGTCTCACAACCAATCGTTTGCGTAGGTCTTTTGCCAGATTCCTGATAATATCACCGTTGTCTGCGAATTTCTTAGGTTCAGTGGTATATATTACAAGTTCAGGTCCTTCAAATTCGATTTCTGAGATAGCTACTTTATCAGGAAGTTTTTTTATAATCTTTTCTCTTAGTTCATCAAGTACCTGTTCTACTGACATTGTTTGTACATCCTATATAAAAAATCTAAAAAATAAAAGTTAAAAAATATATTATTGAATTATTCACATCAACATATTATACAATATTGAACTAATCATGTCATTAAATTATACATTACTGTTAAATGTATCACGTTTCTCTTGAATAATTGAATCCTCTATTTCAACATAACCTTCTGATGTTATCTTTACAACCTTGATACCATTTCCAGATGCAGCATCGCGTTTGATAGCATTATGCAATGCTCTTGTTGCAAGTTCGATTCCATCATCAATAGATAAGTTTTCCTTATATCTATCTTCCAGTATACCATAAACGATTGGAGATCCTGACCCTGTAGCTACAGCTCTGGTCTCTTCAAGCTGGCCGCCCAGGGCGTCCAGGGAATAAATGTTCGGACCATTTTTATCCACTCCTCCAATAATCAATTGTACCATAAATGGGTAATATCTACTACCTGAAAGTATATTAGATAATAAACTGGCAATCCCTTTGATTGTCATATTTTCCTGCCTACGCATTTTATAAAGTTTTGATTCTACCTGTATAATCTTGACAATACGTTGTGCATCACCTACTGAACCAGCAGTGGTCATTCCTACAAGATCATCTATCTGATAGATCTTCTTGGCATCTTTACTTGCAATTAAAAATCCCATAGTAGCCCTACTTTCAGTAGCCAGTATGATACCGTCTTTGCAAACCAATCCTACAGTTGTCGTACCTTTAAATTCCTTATCATTAACCATCTGGATACCTCATAGAAAAAATGAGAAAATCAGTTAAACTAATGCCTATTATTCATATCTCTCTATATAAGGGTTTTCCCAACACCAATTAAAACACATTCTTCACACCTATGTTTAAGACAATATTGTTTCCCATACTCAACAAACAATGCATGGAATTCCTTGAATAACTCTACATCCTGATCAAGTTGGGCCTCAAATATATGCTGCAATTGTGAGTAGTTTCCACTGATTCCAAGGCAGTTAAGTATCTTTCTGGTATAGGCATCTATGACGAATTTTGGCTTATTAGCTGCATATAATATAATACTATCAGCAGTTTCTTCTCCTACACCTTTAAGCTCCAGTAAGTCCTTACGAAGCTCCTCTACCGGCCTGTTAAAGATAGCATCTCCATGCAATAAAAAATATTCACTCATTATTATTAACCGATGAGCCTTCTGGCGGTAAAAACCTGTACATCTGACCAGTTCCTCAATTATTTCACTATCTGCATTAGCTAATTTTTCAGGTTCCATGAGCGACTTATTTTTTAGATTAGAGATTGCCTGTTCTACATTGTTCCATCTGGTCTGCTGGGTTAAAAGTGCCCCTACTGCTACCTCAAAAGCTGTATCTGCAGGCCACCAGTGCTGGTTACCTAAAATAGCTAATAGTGTGTTATATATTCTCATCATCTTGTTCCAAAGTAGGCCTGGCTTGTATTTATTGTATTTGCCTGGAATGTGGGAATTAATAACCAAACGATTTTATTCTACTAATACATCAATAGGTTTCTATGAAAATATCAGATGAAATACTTAAGGAATTAAAATTTGATGATAAGGGACTACTAACAGCTGTTGCCCAGGATTTTGAGACAAATGAGATATTAATGGTTGCTTTCATGAACCTTGAGGCTTTATTAAAGACAATTGAAACCGAAAAAGCTCATTATTACAGTCGCAGTCGTGCCAAACAATGGCTAAAAGGTGAGAGTTCAGGTCATATACAGATCGTGCATGAAATGTATATAGACTGTGATGCAGATGCTGTAGTAATGAAGGTTGAACAAGTAGCGGGTGGTGCCTGCCATACTGGTTACAGATCTTGTTTTTACCGTACGGTTGATGGCAATATCGTAGGAGAAAAAGTATTTAACCCTGAAGAAGTATATTAACTTTTGATAAAAACCACATTTACTATGTGTAATACTGGTTAACGAGGGGGTTGTAAGCTCATGATGAAATATTGTCCGGAGTGCGAAGGAAGAATGAATTTTTTTAGATATCCTGTATTAAAACGATTTGACCATCATGGTCGAAAATTGGTAGTGTATAAGTGCATTGAATGTGGGCATGAAGAGCAATTTACAGAGTGAACCACTCCACGCTTATCAGGCTGTTCGGTGAAATACCATGGACTACAAGCATGACCTGCCCTACATTATTGAGTATTTGGAACAAGCACCCGGATTGTGCGGGGCTTACACATNNAGATAAACCAAAAGTCTAAATACTATATTTTCCAATGAGAAGTCAATATGTTATAGTGCGCCGATAGTGTAGTGGTTATCACCGTGGCTTGCCAAGCCATGAACTCGGGTTCGAGTCCCGATCGGCGCATATTTATTTATATAGTATATCA
>MZXQ01000216.1:7053-11288 GCA_002926195.1 Candidatus Methanomarinus sp. HR1
TCCGAGCGAAGGGAGGATTTTGTTCTTATCACTCATTATGTCCATTGTCATTGAACCTTTAGTAAATGAACCAGCCGTAAGAGTTGAGAATACCATTCGAGTACTGGTTCTGGCCGATCTTCATCTGGGAATTGAATGGGATATTCATAATAATAGTGGCATCGTTATTCCAAGCCAGTCTGATAAAGGGTTAACAAGAGTCCTGCAGTATATTGACACAATTAAACCGGACAGGGTCGTGCTACTGGGTGATATTAAACACAACATTCCCTGGATATCCTGGCAGGAAAGAGAAGAAATACCGTACTTCCTTGATAAAATTTCACAAAAAGCCAGTGTAGATATTGTGCCCGGCAATCATGATGGAGATATGGAACAATTAATAAATCTCATGCCTGATCCATCCCATATAACACTAAGACCAGTCAAAGGTTTTGTCCTGGATAATGTAGGGTATTTTCATGGTCATACCTGGCCTGCCCTTGAACTGCTGTCCTGTAAACATATACTGATGGCACATAATCATCCGACCATCCGTTTTACAGATACACTGGGCCACAGCAGCGCAGAACCGGCATGGATACGAACCAGTATGGATCATCAGCCACTGGAAGAACATTACCGGATAGATAAAATACAGATGCAGTGGTCAGATCCGGAAGTAATAATCATACCTGCCTTTTGTGAACTCTGCGGAGGTGCTGCTTTTAATGAATCATTTCATGAAGATCTATTAGGGCCTGTTTTTTCATCAAAAGCGATCAACCTTGATAAAGGAGAAGCCTATTTACTGGATGGAACAAGGCTGGGAACTTTGAATGAATTAAGAAAGATCAACCGTCACGATAGGTAATCTCAATCTCCATGAATTCATTAGCGATCGTCACATTCTTGAATTCATGTTTAGCATCATTATATAGTACATCAGTATTTTCTGAGTATCTTGAACTGATATGAGTAAGTACAAGCTGGTCAACATTTGCCTGAGCTGCTACGGATGCTGCTTCGCCAGTAGTAGAATGCATGGATTCTTTAGCCCAATCTATCATATCATTAGCAAGAGTCCCGTCATGGATCAGCAGATCAGCTTTACTACTTGCAGCAATGATTTCACTGCATGGTCTGGTATCTCCGGAGTAAACGATCTTGCGACCTGATCTCGATGGCCCTACTACTTCACTACTCTTTATAATCCTGTCATTAATCTTGACATCTTCCCCCATATGCAGACGTTTGAACAATGGCCCCTCAGGTATACCAAGTTCATTGGCCTTCTTGCGGTCGAAGCGCCCGAGTCTGTCTTTTTCAGTAAGTACATAACCCAAAGAAGGTATACTGTGTTTTGTTTTTATAGCTTCGATATGATACTCACCTCTATCTACAATGTCACCCGGGTTCAGTTCAATTGCTTTAATGTCAAATTTCAATTTATAAAAACCAAGTGCCGCCATAATCTTGGCAAATTCCTTAACCCAATAAGGCCCATAGATGTTCAGGGGTTTAGTTCGGCCATTGAAATTCATTGTCTGGATCAAACCTGGAATACCAAGAAAATGGTCTGCATGAAAATGAGTGATAAAAATGGATGTCAAGTTACCCATACCTGTCTTAGCGCGCATCATTTGCTGTTGAGCACCTTCACCGCAGTCGAATAGTATAAGTTCGCCTTTTCTGTTAATAAGTATGGTTGAAGTATTGCGCTCAGGTGTGGGTACACTACCGGATGTCCCGAGAAAAGTTACTCTAAGCATGAAATAGCCTATTTACTTTTAGGATTAAATAGGTATTTATTGCAACCTTCCCAGTCTGAACGCTTCAATATTTACATCCACTGTCTTTGGCGGTACAAGCCTGCGTATACTCTCTTCCAACTTTTCTACACTTAGAGGAATAAACTTAGACAGTGCACCTATCATAACAACATTTGCAGTAAGAGGATGACCTGCCTGTTTAGCAATAGAATTTGCATCAACAGCTACTAACTCTTTACAATAATTTCGCAGTTCGTTTATCATCATATCCACATCAGGGTATTCGCAAGCGCCCGAGAGTGCAGTAATAGGCAGGATAGGGTTGGTATTTACCACTATCACGCCCCCGGATGAAAGATAATCTACAGCTCGCAAAGCCTCAACCGGTTCTAATCCTAAAATGCAATCTGCCTGTCTTTTGGGTATCAATGAACCGTATGTGAGGCCGATCCTCACATGGTTCTCTACTGAACCGCCACGCTGAGCCATACCATGGGTTTCTGATGCCTGTACCGGAACACCTGAGTTCACTGCTGCCAGACCTACAATATCTGAAGATAAAATAGCACCCTGACCGCCCACACCTACTATCACAAGGTCAAACTCTATCATCAACAAACCTCCTTAATGGCATCAAATGGACAGATACTGGCACATACCCCGCATCCTGCACACAGGTTACTAATATGTGCATATCCCTTCTCTCCTTCAACCTGCGCATCAGCGAATTGTATAGCAGGACAACCGAATTTTATACACATCCTGCACCCGTTACATTTATCTATATCAACTTCAAAAGGTCTGGGTTTTATACCTCGCCGGCGGGCAGTGATAATACATTCCTGTTTTGATATGACCACTGAGGTCCCTTTATGCTCTTTAGCCTTGTTAAAGATCTCAATAGTACTTTCAACATTAAAGGGGTCAATAACCTTGACGAACTGTACACCACAGGACGTTGCAATATCTTCAAGTGATACCATATAGGTAGCATCACCCATAACAGTCTGTCCCGTACCTGGATTAGGCTGGTGACCTGTCATGGCAGTGGTCCTGTTGTCAAGTATGGCAACAGTAATATCAGCATTATTATATACGGCATTTAACAGTCCGGGAATACCAGTATGCAAAAAAGTAGAATCTCCGATCGAGCAGCAGATAGGCTTTGTTTCGCCTGCGTGATAAATCCCTGTAGCTATTGTTATACTGGCACCCATACACAGACAGGTATCCATGGTCTCCATCTGGATACCAAGAGTATAACATCCAATATCTCCCGGAAATACCGCATCTTTGCCAAAGGCCTTCTTCATAGCATAATAAGTAGCTCTGTGCGGACAGCCAGGACACATAACAGGCGGACGGTTCGGCAGTTCAATAGAAGTTTTATCTACAATATCAGCTTCCTCCTGATTGTCTGTAAAACCAGAAGAAGCCATACAAGATGCTATTATTGATACATTCAGTTCTCCATATCCTGGAATAATGTCCTTCCCATGTATCTCTATTTCTTTATTTGATATTGAATTTGATATTGATCTTACAACATCTTCCACTATAGGTTCCATTTCCTCTATGACCAATACCTTATCTACTGAGCCCAGCAGTTCTTTAATGAGCTCTACAGGAGGTGGATAGGTTGATATTTTTAAGAATGATGCTTTAGTGTTAAATTTTTTCAGACATTCTTTTGTATATACTGATGCTACACCGGAGGCTATGATTCCTATTTTTGCCCCTTCTATAATATCAAGATCGTTCCATTTTGATAATCCAAGCTCCTGCATCATCTCTTGTTGTTTATTGATCAGATCCTGGTGTCGCAAACGAGCATGAGCCGGAAGCATCACCCATCTTGATGGTATTTTTTGAAAACCTATTTCGTGATGGACTGGTGCAGATGTTCGTAATTTAATATTTGACTTGCCGTGGCATACCCTGGTAGTCGGACGAAGCATTACAGGCATATTGAACTTTTCAGAGAATTCAAAAGCATAGAAAACCATATCATAGGCTTCCTGGGGCACAGCAGGGTCAAGACATGGTATCTGTGCAAATGCTGCATACCTGCGGTTATCCTGTTCGTTCTGGGAGGAATGACATCCCGGATCATCAGCTGAGATGATGATCATACCACCTCTGGTACCTGAATATGCAAGTGTCATGAACGGGTCAGAGGCAACATTCAAACCCACATGTTTCATGGTAACTACACTACGCCCACCTGCCCATGAAGCACCTATAGCCACTTCCATGGCAGCTTTTTCATTTACCGACCACTCTATGTGGCAATCCGGTTTCATTGCGGCCAGGAATTCAATGATCTCTGATGAGGGAGTGCCGGGATATCCTGCCACCACATCTGTACTGCACTGTGATATTGCCTGCGCAATAGCATGGTTGCCTAATAAATAAGTGATAGTATTGTTTGACATGAATAATCAATTTAAAAGACATTATCAATTATATATTATTTCCTTTTTT
>MZXQ01000216.1:11371-14462 GCA_002926195.1 Candidatus Methanomarinus sp. HR1
GTTTCATTATTCCAGCGCACAAAACTCGATTTTTCATCCAGGTCCGAAAGGATCTGTTCTGCGCCCTCATAGCTCACATCCTTCCACTTACACTCCACAAAAACAATCTCATTTGTTTCCTCATTCAACCCTATGATATCAATTTCTTTATCCTTGTGCCACCACCTGCCTATTCTTGAGAACGAAAACTCACTGAGAAGGTATTTTTGCAGTATCAGTTCCTTAACCAGCATTTCAAACATCTGCCCGCAGTATAATGGAAAATCCTTTTTGATCATGCCCAGGACCTCTTCGTTCCTGTTAGCTTCCAGGTCGATCCTGTTCGGGTAGATGTACCTGAACCAGAAGTTGAAATATGGCTCTGAGATGGAATAGAGCCGTTTTTTGAATTTTGAAGACGCAGTCACTGGAATTTCCTCCTGCAGGATATGCAGCCTTCGCAACACACCCAGGTATTTGGATACCATGCTTTTATCAAGACCTGTATAGTTGCATATCTCTCCAAGGGTGTTGTACCCCAGTGCTATGGCTTTGAAAATACGTTTGTAATTCTTTGGCTCCCTGAACTCTTCATTTAAGAGGAATTCAGCTTCCTGTGAAAGATAAGTGCCTTTTGTGATTACGTTGTTTTGCACATTGTCCCAGAATGACAGGCTTGTATCGAATTTCAGCAGATATTCCGGAATTCCACCACTGACAAACCATGTCCTGATCAGGTCTTCTGTAGAATACGGCAAGAAATCCTTCAGATGGATAAAATCCAGGGGCGAAACCTGCCACTGTCCTGTTCTTCTTCCGTACAACGGGCTTTTATATCCCAGGACTTCAGACTCCATGACACTTACGGCCGATCCGGATAATATGAGCATCACGTTCTCGTGTTTCAGGTCGAGTTCCCACATTTTCTGGAAAATCGATGGTATGGACCTGTTATTATATATCAAAAAAGGAAATTCATCGATGATTATCACGAATTTTTCCTTTGTCACCAATTCATGGAATGTTCTGTGTTTGAATAATGTTTCAAACAGCGATTGCCATCCTGAAAACTCAATTTTCCCAAAATTTTCATCATTTATTACTTTGCTCAAACGGCTTGATAAATCCCTGATGTTTTGTTTATCCCCTTCTGTTGAAGCAAGAAAATATATTCCTTGCTTATTTTCCAGGAATTTTAACATGAGTTCGGTTTTTCCAACCCTTCTCCTGCCGTAAATAACAATAAATTCAGGAGAATTACTGTTATACCTGGATTCCAGGAAATTTAACTCGTTTTCCCTGTTTACAAATTTTTGTTGATACACAAGTAGTATACTTTACTCTCAACTAATATATATTTTGTCATGTTATCCTTTTCTATTCTGGTCTGCACTGTTGACATTGGTTCTATTAGATAGAAATTCTGCAAGGTTGATTTTAAAACCAGAAATATAAAAGCAGTTTTAGAATTGAAAACTGCTGCCCGATATAGAAAGGGATAACTGTAAAGCTATTCTTTTACTTTACCTGAAAGCCAAAGTTAATATGGATGTAGGAAAATTAAGAAGAGGTGAAAAACGTGAAAGGAAAAAACGTGAAATTGTATACCTTTGGGTTTGTATTGATATTGCTTTTAGGTGGAACAATGGCTTCAGTGTCTGCAACTGCACAGGCAAATAGTGATGATGGACTTGTGTCCAAATGGCATTTTGATGAAGGTTCCGGAAGTATTGCGAAAGATAGTTCCGGGAATGAGAATGACGGAACAATTTATGGTGCGACCTGGGTTGATGGGAAGTATGGGAAGGCGTTGAGTTTTGATGGGAATGGCGATTATGTTGAAATAACACCCCAAAGTGACGTTTCAGCTATTGGAGATTTTACAATCTCGGTTTGGACAAAACTCAAAGATTGGAAAAGCCAAACAAACTCTAATAAAGATAGGCAATATATTTTCGATGGTCATTCTCATTCAAAAACGGTAACGAGTGATTTCTATCGGACCGGTTTTGGTCTAATTTATGATGGTAATTCATATACTGAAGAAATCCACAATTTCATATATTATGGTGATGGTAGAATTCTTGAATTAAATACACAAATGGGTTTGAAAGGGAAGTGGATACACCACGTATTTATGAGAAAAGGAAATATGGATTATACTTATATAGATGGGCAATTGATTTTGGTTAATTACGTAGGATATGTAAAAAGAGATGACTTGTTAAATATGCAACATAATTGGTTTATTGGCACTTTTTCAGGCAATAATCCAAATTACAGTCGTGGTGTATCTAATTATGGATTTTATGGCATAATAGACGAAGTGAAAATCTACTCTCGTGCTTTAACCGCAGATGAAATTACAACGCTTTTTGAAGGAAATCAGGCAGTATTAACATTAACAAAGACCACCGCTCCTTATTCAATAAAACAAGAACAGAAAACAACGGTAAAAATAACTGTAGAGAACACTGGAACAACAACGATCAGTGATATAGAAGTTGTTGATACTCCATCTACTGAGTTTGATTTTGTCAGTGGTGAGACCTCAGACAAATACGGAAGTATTAAATCTGGAGAATCGAGGGTTTTCCAATATGCCATACGATCAAAAGATGCGGGAAAATTTGATTTGGGTCAGGCAACTGCAATTTATGCCGATGAAAAAGGGAACTATCACACCGTGAAATCAAACACACCGATGGTTGAAGTAATAACTCCTCTTGAAAAACCTGAATTTCCGACAGGTGAAGGGGAAGAAAAGGGAATACCTGGATTTGAACTTGTATTTGCTATCGCAGGCTTATTGGCGGTAGCATGTCTTTTTGGTATCAATTTCAAAAAAAAAGAATGAACAGAAAATAACTGAACTGGAAAATCCTTACTTTGATGTGCAGGCCGAGATAGGGATCACAAAACATGTGGGTGGTCTGAAGGCTACAAAAGAATTGGTAGAGTTGTGCCGAATAGACCAACAAAAATATGTGCTGGTCGTGAGATGCGGTAACGGAATCTCTACCTGTAAGATAGCAAAAATGTATGGCTGCAGGATAATGGGGATCGACCTATCCCGGGCAATGGTGGAAGTATCAAGCAACAGGGCCAAGAA
>MZXQ01000215.1:0-1510 GCA_002926195.1 Candidatus Methanomarinus sp. HR1
AAAAAACATAAGTCTTATAAACATAAAAGTTATAATTATCTTCACCAAATAAGAATTTTATCCAAAGACCATACACAACCAAATTGATACCAAATTCAAGATCATTGGAGGTGAAGCTGTGGGTATTGGTCATAATAATACCCTGGTTGAGGACCTTAATAATGTGACTCAAAAGAAAGAGATCACCAGTACCTGTCTACATATATGATAACCCATGATATTCTAATAATCGGAGGCGGACTTGCAGGAATGCGTGCCGCTTTAGAAGCAAGTAAAGAAGTAGATGTAGCCGTACTATCCAAGGTACATCCTATACGTTCCCATTCAAGAGCAGCACAGGGAGGAATTGCAGCAGTTATTGATAACTGGGCCCGAAAAGTAGGGGATAGTCTGGAATCGCATATTTTTGATACTGTTAAAGGGAGCGATTATCTTGGTGACCAGGATGCTATACAAATATTATGCAATGAAGCACCGCAAGATATTACAACACTGGATGAAATGGGTGCATTATTTAGCAGGACTGAAGAAGGCTGGATAGCTCAGAGGGATTTTGGCGGTCATAATTATCCAAGGACATGTTATGCCGCAGATAAGACCGGACAAATTCTATTGCAAACCCTATACGAACAGATGCTGAAGAATTATGTTAAGGTATACTCCGAATGGTATGTGGTGTCTCTTATTACCCTGAATAAAGTCTGCCTTGGGCTTGTAGCATATGATATGTCTCGAGGCGAGTTTGAGATTTTCAGGGCCAAAGCCGTCATATTTGCAACCGGTGGATATGGAAAGGCATTTAAAATAACCTCTAATGCCTATACTAATACAGGAGATGGACTGGCACTGGCATATAGAGCAGGTGTGCCGTTGCAGGATATGGAGTTTGTGCAGTTTCACCCTACAGGTCTATTCAAACACGGGATATTGATCACAGAAGGGGCAAGAGGAGAAGGCGGATATCTGCTTAATAAGAATGGCGAGCGTTTTATGGAAAAGTATGCCCCATCCAAAATGGAACTGGCTTCCAGGGACGTAGTTTCAAGAGCAGTTCGAACTGAGATAGATGAAGGCCGGGGAATAGATGGTGGTGTGTACCTGGACCTCAGACATCTGGGTAGAAAGAAAATCATGTCACGTTTGTCCCAGATACACGACATCGCCTTGAGGTTTGCAGGTATGGACTGTGTGGAAAAACCGATACTTATCCAGCCTATTGCTCATTATTCGATGGGCGGTATTCCCACTGATGTAAACGGCAGTGTACCGGATATCAGTGGCCTCTTTGCTGCCGGAGAATGTGCATGCGTCAGTGTGCATGGAGCTAACCGTCTGGGCGGGAATTCAATGCTTGAAACTATTGTATTTGGCAGACGTGCCGGGATAAGTGCGGCAAGATATGTAAAAAAGGCCTCTTTAGACCCTGTATCTGTTAATGCACTTGATGCTGTTAGACAGGAGATCGCACAGATATTAGAGAATAACGGTAAAGAGAAAATAGTCGATATAA
>MZXQ01000215.1:1531-8403 GCA_002926195.1 Candidatus Methanomarinus sp. HR1
CTTAAAGAGCGTATCAATGATATAAGCATTACTGATAAAGGAATGATCTTTAATACCGAACTGATAGGAGTTCTTGAACTGAGGAATATGCTGGATTTTTCCGAGGTCATAGTAGCAGGAGCATTAGCAAGAGAGGAAAGTAGAGGTGCACATTTTAGATGTGACTTTCCACAGCGCGATGATGATAAGTGGCTTATGCATACATTGGCATATCCAGGTGAATCAGGGTGTGTGCTGAAATATAAACCCGTAACTATAACCAGATATGAACCGGAAAAGAGGGTGTATTAGATAATGGTTATAATCACGATACTGCGATTTGATCCTGATTTGGGTGAGCAGCCCTATTACCAGGATTTTGAAATAGATGTTTACGATGGTATGACAATACTGGACTGCCTGATAGAGATCAAGGATTATAAGGATGGAAGTCTTACTTTCAGGCACTCTTGCAGGTCCTCTATTTGTGGCTCCTGTGCGGTACGTATCAATCACAGGGCTATGCTGGCATGCAATACTCAGGTACAGGACATGATCGTGAATGGAACTGTACTAATCGAACCCTTAGTCCATCTTCGTCCGATTAAAGACCTGGTAGTTGACATGGAACCATTCTACCGTACAATAGAACAAATTCAGCCATGGCTAATCACAGATCATACAGCTGATAAGAAGCAGACCATGACTCCTGTTGATATTGAACATTTACATAAAGTTGAGGACTGCATTTTCTGTGGTGCCTGTTATTCGGACTGTAATGTGATAGATGTGGATAAATCATTTATAGGTCCTTGTGCTATTGCAAAATGTTTCAGGTTTACCTTAGATCCAAGGGACGCAGTGGGTAATGAAAGGATAAAACAACTGGTTGAGCAGGGACTTTATAAATGTCCCGTAGATCAGGAATGTGAGATCGCATGTCCGAAAGACCTCTCTATACGGAGAGCTTTTATTGAAGATTTGAGGTACAGGGCAGTGTCAAATAAATTCGGTCCTATGCCGGCCCACAAACGCCTGATCATCTCAGTGCTTGAAACAGGTGGAAGTGTCCCTGTAACTACTTCACAGGCAGTTGATATGTATCCTGAAAACGAACATGAGTTCCATGGAATAAAAGAGATTTTTTTTAAGAATTTCGATAGTGAACCAGTAGCAGAAATCGTAATGTTTTTTGGGTGTATTATCAACCGTAGACAGCAGGAGACTGCTACAGCTATCATTAATATCTTTCAACATAATAATGTTGCAGTGCATATCCCAAAAAAGCAGGTATGCTGTGGTAGTCCTTTTATGAGAGTGGGCATGCGTAAGAATATGGAGCCTTTTGTAACCCAGAATTTCGAGATATTTAATACCTATGCTGTGCACGGGATCACCGATATTCTCACCAGTTGTTCCGGCTGCAATTCCACATTCAGACATGACTATCCTGCTTTGGCAAAAGAATACGGACTTGATTTTAATTTCCATATCTTTGATGTGGGTGAGTATATGAGCATGATGGATAGAGACGGGACACTGAGCATAAATGATCTGAACAGTGTGAAGATGCGTTGTATGTATCATTATCCGTGTCATATCAGGGCCAGTGGGCTTGATGAATCTATATATACAGACCTCATTATGAAGATACCAGGCATGGAATTGGTCCAGGTACCTTCTTCCGGATTATGCTGTGGTGGCGGAGGAGGTGTACGCGCTGCTTATCCTTCGGTTTCAGATAAACTGGCAATAAGGAGGATGGAAATAGCTAAAGAAGAAGGTGTGGATGGATTATTGACCAATTGTCCTTTCTGTATCCTGTCCTTTGAAAGAGGGTTGGCACTGAAGCAGGAGGATGGTGAACCTATGAATTTTGAGATATTTGATTTTTATAAGGTCTTTTCCAGAGCTTTTGGAGAGAATAAAATTTAACTGTCAAATCAAATTAATATTATCAAAGAAATTATTAAATAATAACTATGTATAATTTAAACCCAAAAGAAACCGTCATCACAATCACTAATTTCATCAGCTCCTATATCCAACAGTCAGGTACGAAAGGTGCAGTAATAGGACTAAGTGGAGGAATAGACTCTACTGTTTCTGCATATTTATCTGTAAAAGCCCTGGGTAAAGAGAACGTATTCGGCATATTAATTCCCGAGAAAGAACTGACATCTCCTGAAGATATTCTGGATGCCACGGAAGTAGCACATATACTAAACATTGATTTTTCAGTAGTAGAGATCTCAGAAATAATAAAATTATTTTATCACTCCATACCTGAAGTTGATAAAACAAACCGCTTAGCCACCGGAAATTTAAAAGCCAGGATACGAATGAGCATTCTGTACTATTATGCTAATCTCATGAACCGTATAGTAATAGGCACAGGCAACAGGACAGAGATATTACTGGGTTATTTTACCAAATACGGTGATGGTGGGGTCGACATCGAACCACTGGGCAACCTTTTTAAAACCCAGGTAAAGCAGATCGCACATCACTTGGAAGTACCGTATCAAATTATCGAAAAGCCACCGTCAGCCGGTCTGTGGGCAGGACAGACCGATGAGGATGATCTGGGTCTTAGCTACGAGATAATTGATAATATTCTTTTTACTCTGCTGGATAAAGGTAAACCGGTAGAGTATGCAACTGAACAATTCGGAATAGATAAAGAAGTGATTAGCAATCTAATGGAACGCATTAATAAGAATCAACATAAACGCCATGTTGCTCCGACACCTTAGAAACCCGGTTGCTTTTGGGACACAGATTNNCCTTCAGGTATCCTGTTAAGATATTGTAAAAATTCAGGATCCTGCATCATGCACAGGTTTCGGCGATCCTTGAATTCCTTAAGCGATCTTATGGTCTTCCATGCACCTGATAATTTTCCATCATCAAGTACATTCCCGAATTCAAATGGTATATAAGGACAGGGCTTAACAGAGCCGTCTACACAGACATGTGCCCACCGTCTTCCTGCCATGCATCCCAGCATCTCACCTTCAAAGAAAGAACTTGCAAATATCCTGGGACCATCACCGGGTTTATTATGGGTACTATGCATGTCCAGTATTACCTTTCTTTCATCAGTAGAGATCACTCTATCTCCGGGACGTTTGGCAACACTTTCCCACATACTGAACTCATGAACTCCCAGCTCATCAGCCAGCTTATACAACCTCGGCATCTCATGGAGACGTTCCGGTGATACATGGGTTGTCATAGTAACCAGCAATCCGGCGTCCAGACCCATTCCTATAGCAGCTACAGCCATATCGTATGCACCTTCAAGCCGCCGTGTCAGGTTGTGTTTGGCAGGGTCTGTATTGTAGATACTGACTAAAAGTGTATGAAGTCCGGCCTCTTTTAACTTAAGAGCCACTTGAGGTGTCATCTCCGTACCGGGAGTATACAGATTGACGATCGCTTTGTTCTTATCAACATATTCTATTAGTTCAAATATATCATCCCGAAGGAGAGGGTCGCCTTCAGTAAAGGTGATAATAAATGCCCCCATATCAAGCGCCTGGTCTATAATATCCTTGATCTGCCCGGTGGTCATCTCACCTTCGCCGTCACATAGCGTACAATGCTCACAATTGCATTTACATTCCCTGGTGATCTCTAAAGACACAGTCTCAGGGAGGTATTTACCAAGAGAGCAGTACACTTCTGCCCTGATAAGCCTGGTGAATACCTTACCTGGTATGGGCGGCAACCAGGTTGAGACTATAACAGAATCCTTGTCCACACGGACAGGTTTTTCATTACGCAGTCTATCATTGATCCGGTCCAGAGCCGGTTTGCACACCGCACTTAGTGGGCCTGAAGCTATAAGTTGCATCCCACCGGCTGTTTCCATATTAACACTCAGACCTGGCATCGTAAATATATTGATTATCTCATCTTCCATAAAGATGTATTAATAAACTATATGACTTTAATTCTTATGGTATGTGTCTGGTATTGGTGGGCCCACGGCGATTCGAACGCCGGACCTCACGGTTATCAGCCGTGCGCACCACCTGGCTATGCTATGGGCCCATTTTAGGATAGTATACTGCGTAGTGCTCGCAGTGTGTTTTTGTGATGTTCTACTTTGTATTTTAATGTTTGGGTTGAAGCAGTATCTCCGAGTAATATATCCATTTCCCATAGTTTAAACTACACCGTACATTTAATTTTGCTATAAGATGTGGAGATACTGACATAGCCGATGTGCTTAAATAGACAACATACATATATTGACCTATGTTCTTGCCAGTAGATGAAAATCAGTTTAAGTTCCGGGGATTCCAGCGAGACGATCTTCCCAATATCAATATAGTACGCTCGTTAAACATCTCAAGGCAGGCGGTATCCAGAGCGCTCATCAGCATGAATAAGTGCATTGAAGATACACTGCTTGAAATGGCGCAGTCAAACCAGATCGAAATTGAGAGCATAAATGCCAAATGTGGAATCCTGTTCGGGAAGTTGAGGGGATTAGCATGATACTGAATTTTGCGGAAAATATACGGAAAATGATGGGATGGTGCCCACAGAAAAGAGTCGTTTGCAACCATAATGATGAGTTCTTTTCGGAAAATGCCTTTAGCACATGCACTGCTACCTACGATGAGAATAATCAGTATATGGACATACCAGTCCAGATGTTTGACTGGCGCATATTTGCTGTCATGTTCAGCTCAATAGCCCTACTTTTAATCGGCATCCAGAGGTCGAATATATATGTGATATTCCTATCGTTTTTACTTTATGTATCACTTTTCATATTCGACCGCACCAAAATATCCGTGGATAAAAATATGTTGCGGATAAGGTTCCCGTTATTGGGTGAGAAGAGATATCATAAAAATGATATTGATAAGGTAAAATCAGGTGAAAACTATGCACACAAACATAGGGTGCGGAGTTTAATCGCATTGATATTGGTTATTCTAATTTCGCTATCAGGAGCTTCAATTATAAGTGTGATGTTCAGGGTATCCACATTATTGTTGATCTATGTGGTATATAGCGCTATCAGAATATCCCGCTATCCAGAGATTATAAAAATCAGCGTACAGGGAAGGAATATATTTCTTTACCCACGCAATGAGCATGATTTATTGATGCTGAAAAGCATTGCTCCTGAAAGAGCCGAAGATAAGAAAAAAAAATTCAATATACAGTAACACCTTTGACATCTGGCAATTTTACCAGTTCCTCAATTAGTTCACCAGGTACTTTTGTATCGGTGATTATAGTAAGCAGCGGTTGTTCACTCAAATAAGGGTCATCAGTAACAGCCTGTCTTATGCTTAATCCATGCCGGGTTACTGCTGTTGCCACTCTGGCTAAGATCCCTGTTTCCGATGCATCACCGGGAGTTATTACCACCACACCAAGACCAAGGGCCGGTGCAACATCTTTTAAGAAAGGTATGGTGTGAAGATTACGAAAAATATCTGCCAGAGTTTCATCTGACAGGATGGCCTCACATGTAGAATCAATCACTCTACGGTCTACACCCACTTCCGCGGCAATCTGAGTATGAGGTATCTCAATATGGCCTGACACTACCCGCCCTGCAGAATTTACCTGGAACCCCCGCTCAACCAGTAATCTGACAACCTTTTCCTGTGCCGGATGTTTATTAAACTTATTTAGTATAACATGCCACATATTTACTCTGATAAAAAATTTTATATTTCATGTATGAACATTCGTTCATGGGTGTTTGTCTATTACTTTATGTATTTATTCTTAACGCCATGTTACTATAACATCATCGGGCCGGTAATCCGGACGTATATATGATTCTTCTACAGGTGTAATAGTATTATTCTCAAACATCAGTAATCCAAGATATGCGATCATGCTCCCATTATCACCCATGAATCTGTGATCAGGCACATAGAACCTGATACCTCTATCACCGCACATCGTCTTTAACATTTCCCTCAACCGCTTATTTGCCCCTACACCACCTCCCAGCAATACTTCTTCTGACCCGGTATGAGCCACGGCCCGTTCTGTGACTTCTACCAGAATAGCAAACGCTGTTTCCTGGAAGGAAAAACATACATCTTCTAATGAATGATCTTTCAATGCCGCTGCTGCGGCTGTAGATAGACCTGAGAACGAAAAGTCCATTCCTTTAACTACATAAGGTAGCTGTATAAAGGAGGTGGCTTTTTTTGATAATTCCTCTACTTTCGGACCACCAGGATGCTGGAGTCCGACCCCTCTGGCAAACTTGTCAAGAGCATTTCCAATACCAATGTCCAGCGTTTCACCGAATACTCTATACTTACCATTCCTGTAAGCCAGTACCTGGGAATTTGCTCCACTTACATACAGCACAACAGGATCCTCTGCCCCTGTCTTCCAGCGGCCTACTTCGATATGGGCAATGCAATGGTTTACACCGATCAATGGAATATCAAGTGACAGCGAGATCGCTCTGGCTGCCGTAGCAACAGTTCGAAGACAGGGACCCATTCCGGGACCCTGGGAAAAGGCAATGGCATCAAGATCAGACGGGACAATACCCTTGTCTTTGGCACTATTAATCACCTGCTTAATTACTGATGTGATATGGTCTGCATGATGCTGGGAAGCTTCACGTGGATGGATGCCGCCTGTAGGAGGAGTATATGTTGAGGTTGACTCGACAATAACATCTGATCGATCTACAATAGCAGCACTTAAGTTCCATGCAGTACCNNCATGTTTCTTTGTCTTAAAAGCTAATCCTTTATTTCAGACAGCTTAAGGCCTGCTGCACCGACAACAACGACAAAAATCAGCAGTGCAGCTACATTTCCAAAATTAGCATAAGCAGGAAAAAATACATTATTAATAGTAATAAAGAGAATAAACAGTAATACTGC
>MZXQ01000214.1 GCA_002926195.1 Candidatus Methanomarinus sp. HR1
TCGATCTTCAGGAGCAGTTTTTCCTTGATATAGTATACCATTGTATTAAAGGCAGGTATGGGCTCAACCATGGTGTATACTATATTTGAGATTTTCTCTTCCAGATCAGGGATTTCCAGTTCGTTTATACCTGTGATCTTTTTGTCTTTATCAGCCACTCCTATTATGATTGATCCGCCGCCGCCATTGGCAAATGCGCAGGCTGTTTTTGCAATTGAGAGTGGGGTTGGCATAGACTCTTTGAATTCAAGGGTTTTGCTTTCTGATGAGGATAGGAGGTTTTGGATGGACATTGATATAGTTAACTCCTTATCTGTTTACCCGATAGCAGGTACCTCAACCTTTACTTTTCCGATAAAGAATTCTTCTTCGGCAGGCAATTCTTCCTTCTCTTCTTGTAGGACCAACAGGTTCAATTCGATTGCTTCTTTTATATTTTCTATTGTCTCTTCGAAGGTCTCACCTTGGGAATAACATCCGGGTAAAGCGGGAACTTCTACCCAGAATCCTCCTTCTTCAGCTTGATGAATTAATATTGTATATTCTATAATCTTTCCTTTCACCTGAGCTTCTATCTCTTCGTTCATACTGCCACTCCATCGCGTCTTATATTTGAGATCAAAGAAGTCTTTCTATTAAGCCAGTCTTTTTCTTTAATAGGGACAAGAGAGATTAATGTGTCGAATTTCAGGGATAGTGAGGATACAATATCGCCTGTGTGTTCAATCTCAGTACAGGCATGAGAGAAATCTTCTAAGATTATGGCTATATCTATGTCTGAACCGCTCTTTTGTTTGCCTCTTGCATAAGAGCCAAATAATATTACACCTTTAAGCTGAGTTCCATATCTATTTTGCAGTTCATTTTTTAATTCCCGAAGGATTTGCGTAATAGGTTCTGCATCATATGAAATTTTAGTCTTCAATTTAAATCAGGTTCCTATTTCCTTATTCTTTATTACACTGTTACTTTTCCGATTTTCTTCTCAACCATATCAATTACTTCATTGCATATCGAGAGTGCCCTTTTAGCGCTTTCTCTGCTGCCTGCTGGGAGAGGAAACAGGCAAGATTGAATCGTTCGCCTTCTAAAGAAAAATTTGCATCGTCAAGATCATGTTTTGCCTGGAGTAACCAGCGTCTTGCTTCACTTTTAGGTTCACGCTTCATACAGAAGTTTTCCCTCACTAAGTATTTTCTTAACAAAAATGCTCTTCTCTTTCATCTCATCAAATTCCGATGGAGTATAAACAATAAGATCAAGTGCATATCTCGGGTTTATGATCTCGTAGAGTTCTATAAGCCGCTCAATGAACCTTTTTTTTGTTTCCTGCACTATGAGTAGGTCTATATCGCTTGCAGGACCGATGTCATCTTTTGCAAGTGATC
>MZXQ01000035.1 GCA_002926195.1 Candidatus Methanomarinus sp. HR1
ATTTCGACATTAGTGTTTAAACTGTGAAAGGCGCTACATAGCGATTTGATTATCACAATAATTTCTAATGTTTCAATTTAGGCACTTTTCAGGTACTTTTCCGACAATCTCATTTTATTTCCTATTGCTTTTTCAATTATTTTATCTTTGTCTCGATCTTCTTGTGTGGGTGGAAATGGTACTTTACCACTACCTTCCGGATATGATTTTATTCGGACTCTTATAATACTCACTTCATTTCCCAACACTTGTTTAACTTCATCTTCTGATAACACTTTTTCAAAAGTTACTGCTGCTTTCACTTTTTCATTTTCAGATAGCATACTCAATCTCTCTATGTTTCTTGTTCTGTAAGCCTCTAAAGATTCATTATCAGTAAATTCAGAGAAGCTATCTATTAATGTATAGTCTCCATGGTTTAGTATATGATTTCTTTCTCCGTTAATTTCTTTTATTTTTGACACCGTTTCTATTATTTTTGATGGCATTTCATTTATAGCATAAACTGAAATACCTGCCATTATAAATATTAATGCAAGGCATCCAATTACTATCCAAATTTTATATTTTATTTATACTTACCTCATGTAGTTACAGTATTTCTTGTCATATCACACCAACCATATTTACCACCGCAAAGGGGAAGTTTACCACAATACTCTGATTGAGTTCGTACGTATAGAGTTGAACCTTTTTCTTCACTTTTTTCTATAAAATATGTAATCTTGGATAATAATCATAAGCAATATACACCTCCTTGTTAGAATGTGTTTTTTTTAGACACGGATTTACACCGATTTCTCAAGAGGCAATATTTCATTAAATATACTGGTAAATTATCGTGATGTTAGAATGGTTAACGTTAATGTCCACCGACCTTCTGGGGTAAATCAATAGTACAAAATGAAATATTATCTACCAAATTTTACAATGTAGAGAAACAGTTTATTTTACAACTGTGATGAAATGCTTATTACTTTTACCCCAACGGGTATCTGGACATTAACACTAAACAAAAACTAATTATAATTCTGAATCAAAGATCATATCTCTATCCTTGATTTCCATATTATCTTCCCGTTCCATAATATCTATAAGCTCATTGACCTCTTCTTGAGTAAGTATACCAAACCGCCATAGTGCCTTCAAGATCGTATGAAAGTGTAGCACTTCAACATTTTGAGAAACTGCATATTCTAGTGCCTTAATATCCATCGAGGAAAATATATAACTTCTATCCATAGCGATAATTATCGCTTCAAGTTCCCCGCTGTGAACTGTCTTAATCTCAATTAGTTTCGACTTGAACTCATCTATTTCTCGACCGTTTAACTGGACCAATTCAAATTTATCTGAATTGAAAATCTGATCTGGAAAATCATATCCATATTCTTTAGGCACTTTCAATTCTGAATACACAGAAGGAGTGATTAAAACCCGATCTTTGGCAAATAATTTTTCAAGATATTGTATGCCATCAGCTTTGGCAAACGTGGACAGTATGTCGGTATCAAAAACGATGGATGTCATCGTACTTTTTCCATCTGTTTTATCTGTCTATCTATATCTTCACTTGTGGGGGCCTCAACAACAATTTTGATCCCTCTTGCTTTTAAGATATCCTTGAACTCAAAAATTGATAGGCCTGCAAGTTCAGCGGCTCTGCCTAAGCTAACTTCTCTGGAACGGTACATTTCGACAGCAGCATTGATCTTTAAATCACCTCTGTTGGCCAGCATATATTTTATAGCTTCCTCAATGAAACTATTTTTGTTATTGAAATAACCGCCTTTTACCAGTGCATTTATTTCATTTTCGACAGTTTCTGGCAGACTGAAAGTAGACATACAGAATGAATTATGTATTCTCTATATTTAAGCATTGCCTTCGTGATGTATGTAATAAAACTATGGCGCCAATCTAGCATCTGTGTCAATAAAATTAGACAGCCACATACTGATATCCGCCTCATGCACGTCATTAAACTCATCCTACCGTAATCCGGGCAATTTTGAATTTAAGGTGAGCGGTTAGATCTTAGCTATCCAACGCAACAACCGTGGGCGAAGCCCTATTCTCATCGAC
>MZXQ01000213.1 GCA_002926195.1 Candidatus Methanomarinus sp. HR1
CTACAAAAATCTTACTGAAAGTATGAAAAGGGATGAAAAGTAATTTAAATAGGGATTTTGTGTGTATGAATCCGGATGTTATGCCGTTCAGTGCCGGAAGCGGTTGAAATATAATTTCTCTAAATGAAATTGTTAGCCATTATAATACGCTGGCAATCAACAACTGTAATATGGCTGTTCCGTCTAGTGTTAACAGCCAAACAAATGCACTACAGTTCAGTAAAACCGTACACCAAAAAACAAAGCGAAAAGATTGTTTCTTGGACTTGTGACGCAATTTTTCTTGAGCGACGAGCGCACCTGGCCAGCCCCCTACTAACGAAAGTAAATGCAGGGTGCTTTCTTTGGTTCGCCATGCTCCCTTTTGGGCTGCCGATTTATCTACTGCATACATAAGGAAAGTGAGTAGACTGGCAACTAAATATAAGGCGAAAATCAAAGGTGATATTTTGCCTGCAAGAACAGAAACACCAACAATAACCATAAAGAAAGCAGCACCAATGATTGATGATGACCCGTTCCTCCGTTTTATATTTTTCGAAAGTATATCGCTTGCCAATGTGGCATTTATAGCATATGGACGACCCTGTTTGTCACCAGCATGAGGCATGATAAAACCAAATCCTTTCTCGTCATTCCAGGTTGTTATTTTTCCTTTCTCAGAAAATTCTCAAATGTTATGAACCGTCCTTCTTTAATATCCCTTAAACCTTCTTCGATATTGTTCAAAGTTCCAGGGTCACTCATAATCTCAAGAGTATCTATTGCTGATTCAATCTCGTCATCTAGTTTTTCAAGTGTTCCTAATAGAATATTGATAGTATTTTTATCCTTAACTAATGAATCCATGTGAATCGCCTGAATATAATATATTATCTTCAACTATATCTAATTCTCCCTTGTTCAACTCACACATCATGCTAAAAATAACTAACTCAGCTTCTGACTTAATAAAGATATATGCTTCCATCCCTTTACTGATGGAAACGGAAGATTTAGCAGACTTATGATGAACTTTTCGTTGCATAAAAACGGTTGCTTTATGCTCAATATCCCATATGAAAAAAGATCAGGGTATTATAATGCACTGGAAAGGTCGCAAATTAAGAAGGATGAAAAATATTTCTGGAATGGTTTTTTAGAAGATACCTGTACGAATATAAAAATTACCTCAAATAGAATTAAAGTAAATCTGCCTGCCGCCCCCTTTCGACTTTACTCTATCCGGGTGCCCATATCGAATCACGTAGAATTTCAAATATTTCAGACACAATAAAAAGTATAGTGTAATAAGATTTAAATTATTCAATGTTGTTATAATGCGTGTTATGGTGTGTTGGACTGAAACTGTACTCCAATCAAATACCTATTTTTCTTTTTAACCAAAGGATACTAATACAAACACCCAGCAAAAAAACAATTCCAACAATAAAACCAGGAATGGGTAAGAAAGAAAAAATATCTTTTATAAAAGTCCAAATCCAAATGACTAGCACAATAGTTATCAGCCATATAAGAAGTTTTAAAGCATCTTCAAATTCTTTAAAAGCCATCTTAACCATCTTATATTTTACTTAAAGATTATATTGTTTTTTAAAGGTTATATATTTTTTGCCTAATACAGTATCCGATGGGGTGTAGTTCCAAATGGAAATTGACAGGTAAATAGGCTATAAAGACGGTTCTTTTAGGATCCACTTCAAATCTAATGGAAAACTAAAATTT
>MZXQ01000212.1 GCA_002926195.1 Candidatus Methanomarinus sp. HR1
ATTATAAACAAATATGGATTTTATAAACATATCCCGTCAAAATCCCTGGTGGAAAGATTCATCTGCGATATCTGATGATGATAAAATAAAAGATTTTCAAGCAGCACATATCCAATGGCAACCCCGGATAAAAAATGATATCTCATTTGACAACGATCGAATATATACATTACGAGGACCTCGCCAGGTTGGAAAAACAACGTTAGTCAAACTCTTGATAAAAAATCTACTATCAGAAGTTAAGGATTCCAAGAGCATTTTATATTGTACTTGTGATCTCATAGACAATGAAAAAGAACTTTTTGAAATTATAAATATGTATTTAGATTGGTCATTAGCGTTCAATTTAGACCGAAAATATATATTTCTGGATGAGATATCATCTGTAAAGAACTGGGAAAAAGGGATAAAAAATTTAGTTGATACCGGGCTATTAAAAAATATCTCTGTTCTATTAACCGGGTCGCATTCCATCGACATTAAACGTAGTATCGAACGGTTGCCGGGAAGACGGGGAGAAGGCACTGGAACATTAGATAAAATATTATTGCCAATGAAATTTGCTGAGTTCGTCGAAACTGTTGATCCGGCAATGAAAAAACTGTTAAGGGATATTGATCTTCACCAGGGTGAAAAAACACANTATATCAGGATGAATTGGATCGATTGTTTGAACAGTATCTGATCACAGGTGGAATCCCCAGGCCAGTAAATGAATTCTTTTTAAGAAACAGCATCGATAGCAGTACTTATGAGATATATATACGTTCATTGATTGGTGATCTGGCGAGATGGCAAATTCAAGAGATATCCATTAAGCAGATACTGCGAAGCATTTCCAATAAATTAACAACAAATATTAGCTGGCAAAGCATAGTCAAAGATACGGATATTGGGTCGCATAATACCATATCTAAATACGTTGGCAATCTGGAAGATTCATTTGTATTGAGTACCTTGTATTCGATTGATATTTCTAAAAAGAATGCCAGCTTTAAAAAGGAAAAAAAAATATACTTCCAGGATCCTTTTATTTTTCATTCTTTACGAGCATGGGTAATGGGATTGACAGATTATTTCAATTCAAGTCTGTTATATCTTGGTAATCCGGAAATTAAGGGTAAATTAGTAGAATCTGTTGTTGGAAACCATCTGGTTCGATTGATGTATAATATCTATCCCAGTGATGTTTTTACGCTTCATGAACATGTATTTTACTGGCGAAAGAAAGGCGGGAAGATTGAGGTGGATTTTGTTTTAAAATCCGGAAAGAATGATCTGTTTCCGGTTGAATTGAAATATCAAAATCAGATACAAAATAGCGATTATAAAGGATTATACACATTTAAAAAAGGGATATTGCTTTCAAAAAACAAATTTGATGTTACCGGCAATTATGTGACTATTCCAGTCTCATTGTTTTTACTGCTCATTTGATGAATATGGATGTTAAAATAACTAATTTAAATAAGCCAGACTGCGACGATATTGCCATTTATACTCCACATCTGTCCTCGCTCGTCTCAGTACTTATTTTTGCCCCAGATATAC
Organism: Candidatus Methanomarinus sp. HR1; assembly: GCA_002926195.1. GTDB lineage: Archaea > Halobacteriota > Methanosarcinia > Methanosarcinales > Methanocomedenaceae > Methanomarinus. The sequence continues at coordinate 1,552 of MZXQ01000212.1, forward strand.
CCACTGATCATATATCCCGCTGGCATCGGTATTATCAATGATCTCTCCTATAGCACCCAATCCGTCCAGTATCCTTTTTAAAATATCCATCTCCTCATATTTGCTTAAAGTGAACAGCAATATCCCTCCGGGCTTTACTACCTTTAAGGACTCACTCATCATCAATGTCCATATCTCTTTATCAAATTCGTATATGGTGCCCAGCATAAAACCAATCACGGCGTCAAATGAATTTTCATTGAAAAAATGAGACAATCTCATCACATCCATGATTATGGTACGTTCGGGTTTTAACACGTTATGTTCCAGTCCCTGACATACCTGACACCGGTCATTATCAATTGTTAGTGGAAATATTCCCGATTTTTCAAGTGGGAGGGTGGCCATACCATTGCCACAGCATATTTCCAGCACATTTCCTGATACATGGAACTTATCTTCGATTTTTATTAAAAGATCATCCAACCGTTTAATCCTGCTATCCATATACACCATATCATATGTTTCGGATGGTTTATCACAGATGTCACACAACTGGCGTTCTACCAGGGCATAAGATAAATATTCTCTAAGTGCAGTGTCCAGTTCCTGTGATGAGGCCTCTACTGTAGTGACAGTACTGCAATCATCTAATATTCTTGAGACTAATTTCTCATACTGTCCGGCTGCAGGAGTCAAAATACCGCTGCGTGCTACCTGGTCAGTAAAAACTCCCCAAAATGAGGGAAAATCCTGCGATGCAGGGTTAGAGATTGCCAGACACATGATGTGCCCGTTTTCATCTGATATAGCTCTTATTTCACTATCTGTTTTACCTGATTGTGCGATCTGTTTTAAAAAATCAAGTGATCGATGTGGATTTTTTAAGCCTGCGTAGCTTTCTTCTGATAAGAATATAATCTCATCACTATCAATATCCAGGATCTGATGAAGCAACATAAGATTCAACTCTATTCGCTGTCAGCTTCATCATTTTTATAACTGTCGTCCCCCATCATGGCTGCAGAAATCGAATCTATACCGTCCATCCATTCTGCCACCAGACCATAAGGCAGGTCATTGAATAGGTCCTCACCCAATTCAGCACCGTTAAAGACATGTGCTCCGATAACGGCTACATAACCGATTGCAATACCCGGGTCATTTGTCTCTTCTGCAGCGACAGCATTTTTTACCAGTGTGGGAAGATCATCAGTTGACTCATATCCTCCGTCAATATAACATTCACCTGATGCAAAAACACCGATCAATGAAGTCTGAAGCGAATCGAGCATCAGGTCAATAGATTCGTTAATAGAGTCTACAGGTTTAAGCACAACTTCTTTGATCTCACTTATAGCATCAAAAGCTTCTTCACTGCCTAATTCTTTGTTATTATATTTTGCGATCACTTTCAGGCATGNNCGCTCTCTTTTACCTGGGTTATCCAGTTGTTCCATCGGTCATCAGAATAAAAAGTAAGTGCAATATTACTGCTTTTTTCTGGCATTTTAACGATCTTGTCCTCTACTTTATTCTTTTTTTTTGTTGAGATCGTACTCTTTTTTTTGGCCATGTTTAAACGCTCCTATATTTTGATATTCCATCTGTTAATAATTATACTTTGCGGCTCAAATATTTACCACATTTGTTTATTTTTTACTTTTTTAAATCTATAACCCATATACAATCCGAATAGCATACCTGATAGATGTGCTGCATGTGCTATCATATCACCTGACCCATACATTACAATATCAACAAATGCAAATAATGCCAGTGCTTGTATGATCTTCATAGGGAAAAATAAAACAAATACACGTAGTTCAGGCATCATGATAGCCAGACATGCGAAAATTCCATATATTGCTCCACTGGCACCCAGTACAGGGGAGGATGAAACTAGCATATGTCCGATAGCTGCAAAAATACCTGCACCAAAATATACTATCAGGAAATTTAGGCTGTTTATTTTCTTCTCAAGTATGGGTCCGAAGAAGTACAGTACCATCATATTGAAAAAAAAATGAGATATATTTGCATGAAGGAACATTGATGTGATGATTGTCCAGGGCCGTTGAAAAACTAATTCCGGGATTAACAGAAAGAACTCAGTAAAACCAGGAATAAGTTTCTGTAAGAAAAATACTATCAAACATACTACAATAATGTACAAAGAATAGTTCCTTGATATCGGGACTGCGTAGGAAGAACTGCTTCTTCTATTGAAAAAGCCGGTACTGCTATTTACAGGTTCCGGGACTGGCTGATGTGTTATCTGCTGGTTATCACGTGCCCTGGCTTTTAGCTTATCCAGTCCCGGACAGTAATGATGCTCAGGTAAACGGTGTTCTGAGCAGAAGGTACCACCGCAGAATTTACATTTATATGGCATTATCTCCTTTTTCCCACAAATTTCACATGCAACTGCCATCTATTCTACTACCTCGCTGTTCATATTATGTTGGGCTATTACATAAATCTCCCTTTTTTTAGGTCTGATAATATGCTGAATAGTAAATCCAAGTGCTTGTATTTTATTTATAAGTACGTTCTGGTCTGTATTTTTTGATATTTTCAATACCTGTAATATACGTCCGCCCGGCTTAAGCAATGGAAGTACTCTGGCCAGCACTATAATAGCATCTTCCGGTTCAACTGTCAGATCACTCATGATCACATCTGCATCTTGATTGGACATTACCTGCAGTGGCATGGTAAATACATCACCTTTGATCACTGTAATATTTGTATGAGTTGCTGCTATGGTCTGAAGTTGTGGTATAAATTCAACACTGTATTCGATACCTCTCACATGATCTACTATTTCGCAAGAATATAAGAGAAAACCTCCTGCACTGGAACCCAGGTCGAGTACCATATCATCGTGATGCAACAATGAGGACTGATTCTGTATGTTTTTTAATTTCATGTAACCTTCGGGTACATCAATGTTCTCCATGGTCATGATCTTATTATGGTATCCTATTTGTTTTGAAGGTTTTGTGATTATTGTTCCATCTACTGATACCAATCCCATGGTAATAGCGCGTTTGGCCCTGCTACGGGTGGCAGTTATTCTCTGTTCCACTAAGGCTATGTCCAGTCTCATAAGATTTACATTTCGTACATTTCATTCACAACTCTTTTNNAGTTATATACGCAGAATGGTATATAAATAAAGTGACTTAAATAAATATCATATTATCAGGACAAAACCAATACACTTATAATAAAGTAAAGATTCAATAGTTTCAATAGTTAACGGAGGCTTTTTAAAATGTTTGGAATTGAATTTGTACCAAGCGATCCTGTTCAGAAGCTTGCGGCTTATACTAAGCTGGCTGAGGATCAAGGATTTGATAATGTATGGATTACAGACCACTATAATAACAGGGATGTTTATACTACCCTGGCAGTATTAGCTTTAAACACTAATACTATTAAATTGGGAACTGGAGTAACAAACCCCTATACAAGGAATATCGCAATGACAGCATCAAGTATTGCTGCTATCAACGATATATCCGGGGGTAGAGCAATTTTGGGAATAGGTCCCGGCGATAAAGCTACTTTTGATGCTATGGGTATTGCATGGGAGAAACCACTGCTCACATCAAGGGAGTCAATTCAGGCTCTAAGGGCGTTTTTATCAGGTAAGAAGGTAAATCAGGCAGGCGAGATGGTAAAGATCGCAGGTGCCAAGATGGCCTTTAAAGCCGGTGATATCCCCATTTATCTTGGAGCACAGGGACCTAAGATGCTGGAACTGGCAGGAGAGGTAGCAGATGGTGTATTGATCAATGCTTCTCATCCTAAGGACTTTGAAGTTGCTATTAAGGCAATAAAGGCTGGTGCCAAGAAGGCAGGCAGAGATCCTAAAGAAGTGGATGTCGGTGCATATGCATGCTTCTCAATTGATAAGAAAGAAGATAAGGCAGTAAATGCTGCAAAGATCGTTGTAGCGTTTATTGTTTCCGGTTCACCACCTGCTGTGTTAGAAAGGCACGGTATTGATGTGGAAGCTGCCAATACTATCGGAGCAGCAATCGGTAAAGGTGATTTTGGTACTGTAATGGGTGCNNAAGGTAGCTAATCTCCAGAAGATCGGTGTAACTCAGATCGTATGCGGATCACCAATAGGTCCGGATAAAGATAAATCGATCAAATTATTTGGTAAGGAAATTATCGGAGGCAACTAAGTGAGTGCGCAGATCCCTGTTCCACAAGTGGGGTTCCCGAAGATTTATCAGGTTATTAGAAATAATCTGTGTGCGGCATGCGGCGGATGTGAAGCCATCTGCCCCATGCAGGCAGCCACAGTACAATTATATGATGAAGCGAACTATGACAAGTTCACTCCTACTGTAGCTGAACCTTCTGTTGTCAAACTTTTCAGTGAGATCAGCCGGGAAGATAATTATTGTGCCCATCGGGACTGTTATATAGACTGCGATGCATGTGTGGTCTGCAGTAATTGTCTTGCGTGCCAGCGGATCTGCCCTGTACTTGACGGTTTCCCCGGAGACGATGAGTTCGATAATATTATTGAACAAAAAGTAGGTAAGAGTTCTCTGCATGGCCAGGATGGCGCTGCAGTCACTGGAATCCTCAAATCCCTGTTTGAGAAAGGAGAGATCGATGCTGCTTTAAGCATAACTCGAAATGCGGATTGGGAGACTGAGGTTGTAATTCTTACTAATGCTGATGAGGTTTCCAGTGTCGGTGGTACTAAATATACCTATGATCCGGTGATCTCAAAATTGCGTGAAGCACTGGAAAAGTACGAGAAGATCGCTGTAGTAGGTACACCATGTCAGGCTCATGCGGCTTCATTACTTCGTGAGAACCTAACAGACAAGATCAAACTGGTTATCGGTCTGATCTGTATGGAGAGCTTTACCTATGATGATATGGGCGGGAATATTATCCCGAGCATTTTAGGGTTAAATATCAAAGAAGTTCATAAACTCGACTTTGCCAAAGGCAAGTTCGTAGCATTGACTGAGACTTCTGATGAGCCCACTACTGTCCCCATCAAGGAAATAGCTCCTCTGGCCCGTAAGCCGTGTCATCACTGCTTAGATTATACATCATATTATGCTGATATCAGTGTAGGCAGCGTAGGCAGTCCTGATGGCTGGAGTACAATATTTGTACGGTCCCAAACAGGAAAGGAATACCTTGACAAAGTCGAGGGAATGGAATACCACGAGAAGCCCATCTTTATGGATATTGTAGTAAAACTTGCAGCCCAGAAGCATAAGAATAATGCATGGGACTTCCGTAAGTTTAAAGAAGATGTCTGGGCCGGCAAAGAATGGATTCCAGAAGAGCATTCTACATAGGGCGTTTTCAGCCGTATCATCTGGGACATCAGTTTGTGCTTGAAAATATAGCACGGGACGTAGATGAAATAATAATAGGTATCGGAAGTGCCCAGGCCAGCCATGAACNNTATGTCATACCCATTGAAGATATCCAGCGCAACTCTGTCTGGGTATCCCATGTTATTTCTTTAACTCCCCCTTTTAATGTTGTTTATTCCAATAATCCACTGGTGATATGCCTGTTCAATGAAGCAGGTTTTGAGGTAAGACAATCTCCGCTATTTTTACGTGAACAGTATTCAGGAACGCAGATACGTCATCGTATGCACACAGGTGAAGAGTGGAAGTCACTTGTACCGCCGTCTACTTTTAATGTTATTAAAGAGATTGGTGGAGTAGAAAGGCTAAAGATGATCTCGAATAAAGATTCAGTGTGACTTTCGCCACTTTGCAATTAATGCAAGATGATCTTTATAAAACGGCTTTAGTATTTGTTTGTTAAGTATAGTGAATTCATTTTCAAGTTTATTAAGCTGCATTTTATAGACCAGGGAAGGATTTAGAGTACTGTCGATACTGCGTGCTTTTATCTGCATAATTACAAAACCATCATCCTTGAGGAACTCTTTTGCATTAACAAGTGCGATTTTTGCCTGGTCCGCATGGGCTACATCCTGGTATATTACATCTACCGATTCTACTACAGCTTTATATGATATCGGCCTGGTGGCATCTGCAAGGATCGGGACCATATTGCTACGTACTTTGCTTAATTTGATTAATTCCTGCACGGCCCTGGGAGAGATGTCAACTGCAAATACTCTACCTTCTTCTATAATATCTGAAATATGACTTGCAGTAGTTCCGGATGCTGCGCCCAGGTATAGGATATTAGAGTTCTTCTTAATCGGGATCGACATATCTTTTTCGATCAT
>MZXQ01000211.1:0-1215 GCA_002926195.1 Candidatus Methanomarinus sp. HR1
TTCGGTCGGATTTTCGATATATCAAGTTATACTTGATATAAAAAGATATGCAAGCCCCGCACAATCCGGGTGTTTATCCCAAAAATAGCATGTGTCGAAGATGTATGAAAGGGATAAGCAAACACATATATAATCAAGACTATATTGATGTTGCCGAAGATGTACCGCAAAACATATATGTTTCGGATATACCCGGGCCGGAAGCAGGATGCTCCGGACTTGTAGTTCGAGGTATGTCACTAAGCCTTTATGGACACAAATCTGTGTTAATCCGTGACTTTTAATTTTTTCAGACACGGATTAACACTGATTTACACGGATTTGGATTTGTCATGTTGAGAGTATAGCATTAAAATCTGTATCTATAAAAAAAACTGGAAAATAGGATAATGCCCCCTTATGAATCTTTAGATAAATTTATTATACTAAATGGATTCAACTACAGTTGAATTAACAAGGAGATATCAGTTATGTTTGATAAAATAAGTGAAAGTTATGGTATAAAGATAATAAACATCCTGGGACTTGCAAAATGGTAATATATCTATTATGGACTGCTCTTGTATTTTTTGTAGTAGCATCTTTGCTCCCGCAAAAGTACAAATCACAACGACTGCCCATTGGTGCTATTGGGTGGATTGTATTCGCCATACACTTAGGACTCGAGCCAATACATTACATCGAAGAAAGTGATTTCTTAATGGCACTACTGATGGTGTTTGCAGCATTCTTATGTGTCATTGTTGCACATCTGATGATCATTACCTATCTGCAAGTAAAGAAAGGTAATACAACTAAAGATCTGGTTATCAGGGAAAATGACTTGCTTAGTTTAACAAAAATAACGGCTTTAGGGTGTCTGTTCTATTTCACATTTGCACAGATACAATCATTGAACCATTTAATCATATCCACAGTTACTTCCCATACAGTATGGCTTTCAAATCTAGTAGGTTTTCCTGTAGAGAGGATTGACTGGAATCTGATGACACTTGAAGGATATAGAGTAGAGATCATACTGGCCTGTACAGCTATTGAGAGCATTGCACTTTTTATGGGAATCATTCTGGGCATACGGGCTGAAAAAAAGAGAAAATTCATGGCATTAATGGTATCTGTCCCTGTTATTTATATTCTCAATCTTATAAGGAATACCTTTGTAGTAGGAGCTTTTGGTTACCAGTGGTTCGGAACCGGTCCGATGATCATAAATAT
>MZXQ01000211.1:1224-4034 GCA_002926195.1 Candidatus Methanomarinus sp. HR1
CATATTATTGCCAAGGTCGGTTCCGGAATAGCCCTGTTTTTTATTGCCTACGCTGTACTAAGACTGCTGCCTGAAGTTCTGGATCTTATTGATAGGTTATGGTTTGAAATAAAAGAGGACATAAATCGTATTTTGAGAGGTGATTGACTATTCTTGCCCGAAACACCGATACAATAGTAATAGGATTGTTCTTAATTTCAATGGTGCTGGTAATAGCAGCGGTATTTCTTGATTCTAAGCTGTTGGTATATGAATCGGTTATATTTCTTATCCTGGATGCATTCTTTATCTGGTTCTTCAGGGATCCTGAGCGTATCCCTCAGGGATCTGAGGATGATATTATATCACCAGCCGATGGCAAAGTAATAGATATCAGAGGAAAAACCGTATGCATTTTCATGAATATGCATCATGTGCATGTCAATCGGGCTCCAATTGCAGGAAAGATCATTAAGATGAACTATAAAAAGGGCGGGTATTTGCCAGCTTTTTTCAAAGATTCTGATAGAAATGAACGGAATACTATTTATTTTGAATCAAAATACGGTACTGTTAAGATAGTACAGATAGCAGGTACAATAACCAGAAGGATAGATACTTATTTTAATGTGGGAGATAAAGTAGTTAGAGGAGAGCGCATCGGTATGATCAGATTTGGAAGTCGTGTAGATATCACACCACCTGACGAATACATACTGAATGTTAACAAAGGAGATTCAGTAAAAGCAGCTATTTCTATAATCGCAAGAAGAACATCTATTAAGTATAATCATAATAGCAGTGCAGGTGTATGAATTGAGTGAGACTATTTTTCGGCTTATTAAACTACCCGACCTGGTGACCTTAATAAATGCACTCCTTGGTTTTTCTGCTATTCTAATGATGATCCGGTCTCCATCTAATGTCAATCATGCATCTATCCTTATCTTATTAGCTGTAGTGGCTGATGGAATGGATGGTCTGGTTGCAAGATCAATGGAATCAGGTAAGCTTGGGGAATCTCTTGATTCACTGGCTGATGTTATTTCTTTTGGAGTAGCTCCATGTGTTATGGTATATGCCATACTGGCACCTCAATTCCATTATTTTGCCTGTTTTGTGGGCGGGGCTTTTTTGGCTTGCGGCATATTAAGACTGGCCAGGTTTAGTGCAGTACCTGTAAAAAAAGGGTTTATGGGTTTTCCGATAACCACTTCTGGTCTGGTCATAGTTCTATATATACTGGCTTTTTATGATGAGAGTTCTCCATTTTTTTCCATTATTCTACTTGGTATCATGTTTGTTATGGCTATGATGATGATCAGCAATATACCGTATCCAAAAATACGGGATATCAGGATCATTGTATTAGTTGCTTTTTTAATAATGGTGATTGTGCTGTTATTCTACCTGGATTATCAGGCAGGACTTGATATAGTAGCTAAAGCTTGCTTTTTATTGATGGGATTGTATGTTTTTAGTCCGATATATCACAGGTAAAATGTGTTCNNTCGGCCTAAAATGGCAGAATCTTACATAAATTCTTTATTCAAATAAATGATATTTATTGATTCCTCAATATGAATAGGGTCAATTCCTATAAAAAATAACTTTGAACTGTTCGTTATCCTTCTCTTCAATAAAATCGACAGTTATCCCTGCGTTATCACATTCACGCAGGATTCTCCCAACACCTGTTCCAATCCCTCGATAAGGTATATCTCTAATATCTTTAAGCATGGAAACTAAGATCGGATTGCGTTCTATGTGTATTCCCATTTTTATCGATTCCACATTGACCGTATTGGGTAAAGCTCCCGGACTTATAATCTCGACGCGATCATCAAAAATAAAGATGCGTATATTGCTGGAAATAAAATAATTGCGGTGAACGATTGCATTTATAAGGGCTTCTTCTAAGGCTATTACTGGAATTTCAAGAATGCCAGTTGTGTTGAAGTGTTGTTCTTTCTGTATCCATCTAAGATTATTTATTAAAAACCACCTTCCGGCTTCAAAGATTTTGGATATATTGCCACTGATATCCCGGCTGTCTTTATATTCGCTTACAGCTGGTGAATTTCCTGGAAATAAAACTGCTTTTATCATATACTGCGGCTTTTTTTCTTCCGGTTTTTTACCGAATACCAGAAGACCCGCCAGAGTTAATTTCCCATCTTCCATTAATTTCAGGTTCGACAGGATTTTCTCAAGTGGGATATCTGCGTCTTCAAGTTTTCCATGCATTCTATGTTCATAAAAAGACTTAAACAGATCAATATTAAAATCACTTAGATTGGTATTTTCCACTGGCATTTCATCTGCATAAAGATGCCCGGAAGATTGGAGTAATCTCTGGATCTCTTCTCTTTTAGCTCTTCTTTTATCTGCTCCCACCTTTACCCAAATGTCTTTACCATTTGCCATATAGAACTTGTTTAAACCCATAGGAACGCTAATTACCATGATAATCCTATGCTGATATTTTATATTTTGAGTGGTAACATTGACCTGCGGATCTATCTTTTGAGAACATGTACTGGATACCCATTGGTTTAATCTGCGTATTTCTTCTTTTGCCAGCCCGATTATCTTACTATCATCTGAGATCCCTACTAAAATATTGCCTCCATTTGAGTTACTGAAGGCACATATCTCTGCCGCTAAAGAATCTATACTTTCAAAGTGCTCTTTGAATTGGATCTGTGAATCTTCACCCGTTTCAATTAGCTCTAATAGTTCTGAAGTGTCCATTGATGATAGATCTCCTTACGCTGGTAGATAATTATGTTTAAGGGTATATCTATATTTGGTTGTGTCGCCAGGCAATA
>MZXQ01000034.1 GCA_002926195.1 Candidatus Methanomarinus sp. HR1
GTAATTGGACTGATCACTTATCCCATAGTCTCATTTACGTGTGGGAATGTGCATGATAAAGGCTATTCCATATCAAAAATCTTAGGATTAGTATTACTTACATTTATATCATGGATATTAGCTCTTTTTCACATTTATAGATTCGGATCAATTAATGTATTAATTTCTATTTTTCTTCTTATCTTACTTTCTGTTCTAATAATATATCACAATAAAATAGACCCTGTTAAATTATTGAAAGAAAATAAGAATAAAATTATAAAAAGTGAATTAGTCTTTATTGCAGCATTCATCATCTTTTTAATTATTTTTTCAAAAAACCTGGCGGTGGACGAATAGGAAACTTAGGAAGTTACGCGACGAAATTATTTTTTACGTTCTTTTATTTCAAGTGTTACCCCACTTTTGATATCTTAGGATTCCTATTTGATCTCAACAGATCAAATGCGAACCGTAATGCTCATAAATTGGCGTCAATACTGGAGAAAGCGCTCGGTAAAGAAATGGTGTTGCCAGCGAGGAAAATCAGCACTGTGGAAGAGTTGTTAGAGGCATTCCCTGATGTTAGGGATCTGTTAATCGATGGCACTTAGAGACCGATCCAGAGATCAAAAGACGACGAGAAACAGAAAGGTGGAGTGCATGATTCTTGTGAGGGGGTGTTTCGCAACAAGTCTCCTAAAGATTTTCATTGCTTAACTAATTGTCCGTTTTTTGGGGTGCACTCCACTTTGATGATGCGATTAAAAAGGCTAAATTTATAATGATTGAAATTCTTTCTTAAAATATGAAAAATAAAGTCAAATATAAAATCTCACTTTCCGCAGGTAAATTTTGAAAACAAATCTTTTTTTAAAACATTAAATAATGCTGGATGATTATGGTTTTCGATATTTTTAGACAAATGGTTCAAAAAGATGCATATCCATTTTCTGCCGAACTTGGCAAATAGTATATTTAAAACATGTCTTTTATGCATTCACAATATAAATATAATATCCTATAAATATACAAAACCACTATCAGCAAAAATTATTAAAAATTTTAAGATACCTGCGGAAAGTGAGTAAAATGATAAAAAACCATCTAAATATAATCCTCTTAACCATAGTAACTGTTTCCGCTATTTTAACATCTATAAAATGGATGATTCCAATTTTTGCTTGGATAATGCCTGTTGCTCTTTTAGCTTATGTCAGACGAAATTCTGGATGGAAATCAATTCTTTTGGGAATTATTTTTCTCGGAATAGGATCAGGTATTGCGGGCTATAAAGTAATTCCCTTACCACCCCATATTTTCCCCGTTGTTATGTTGATCGCATCTTTTGTTACATTTATTCCTTATTTAGTGGATAAGTGGTTAGTTGACGACAAATGGCGAGGGTTTTTATCAACTCTTGTTTTTCCAATTACTGCAGTGATTATAGAATATTTAATGTCCCTCGATCCTAGTCAAGGGACATGGGGTTCAATTGCCATCACTCAGTATGGAAATTTGCCACTAATGCAACTCGTTTCACTGACAGGAATCTGGGGAATAAGTTTTTTGATATATTGGACAGCGTCGGTGATTAACTGGATTATTGAAAATAGTGAATCGGGAAATCGCGCAAAGGCATTTTTCGGTTTTAAAATCTATGCAAGTGTATTGTTTATCATAATTCTATTCGGAAGTGTTTCATTAATACCTTCTTTTATAAATACAGATAAACAGGTGCGAATTGCTGCTATTAGTGCACCCACTGCTGAAATGGACGAAGTTATAAAAACAGCCTACAAAGCGGAAACCAACAATGAGTTATTGAATTTCAGTATTAAAAATTTTGTCCCAGGAACACCAAAAACAAGTGAAGGCTTTAGTGGTTTGGATGCCTTTTTCAAAAATGCCAAAGATCAAAAATTTGATCCTGTTCATGAAAAATTAGAACAATATCACAACACTCTTTTTGCTCTTAGTCAGAGAGAAGTTGATGGAGGTGCAAAAATAGTGGTTTGGTCAGAAGCTGCAGGAATAATCTTCTTAGAAGAAAAGGATGAATTTATCCAGCGTGGACAAGAGTTCGCACGTAATAACCAGGTGTACCTAGTATTGGGAATTAGTGTTCAGAGACCTGATAGTGAAAAAGGGGATAATTTGGCAATAACCATCTCCCCAGATGGTGAAGTATTGAATAGCTATGGGAAAAGTATTCCGGTTCCCGGAGAAGCCTCTCTGGCTGGAGATGGTATTATACCTGTTTTTGAAACCGAATACGGTAATATTGCTGTTGCTATTTGCTTCGATGCCGATCATCCAGGTCTCATACGACAAATAGGATTAAAAGAAGCAGATATTCTCCTCCTTCCGTCTGCAGATTGGAGTGCTATCGTACCTTATCACTCTTACATGTCAGTTTTTAGGGCAATAGAAAATGGAGTTTCTCTTGTTCGTCCAGTAAGTAATGGACAAACTTTGGCAGTTGATAGTAGAGGACGCGTTCTTTTTTCTACACAAGAAACAGCTACCTCTGGATGGGTGCCGGTAAATAAAACAAAAACAATCTATCCTTACATAAATGATTTGTTTGTGTGGATGTCTATTTTGGGACTTTTCGTGATAATTATTGTTAGGAAATTATTTATCCCTCGCTTGATCCGACAAAAAAAGTAGACTTTTTTACATTGACTCGATTGTTGCCTTTAAATCAGCGCTAGGGGCTTGTAAGAGATCATAAAAACCTTTGGTATATATATTGGCAATAACTCAAACAAAATTTAATATTCCCGAAGAAAGAAACTCTTACCTGCCGACACTTGATCGCAAGTTGTTGTAGCACAAGATGGTATCACTTTGCGAAATAATTTGAAATCCAAAAAATTAAAACAAGGTGGATGTTTGATCTTTTTTATTGTATGGTTTAATTCTTTATTTTGAATATTCGCTAATACGTTATAATAATGAAGGAACTGATCCAAAGAAAATATTTCAACTTTCCTGGGAAACTTACAAGGAAAAAATATGACTAAGCTGACTTCTCATATTATCTGCGTAATAGAATAAATAAAATTTTTTCGTATGTTAATCACGTCAAATAGATAATTGCACAAAACTAGAAAGTAATTGGAGACTTCCTGTAAGAGAAGAGATTGTTCGCTCAATGACAAAGAAAAATAATAATGCAAAAGGAGTTCTTAATATGGAAGAACAACCAAAATATGAGATTAAACCAGATAAAGAACCCTTATTATGGAACCCCCATTCACAAGTGATATATTATTAGATAAGTGAATCGAATAATGAACAAAGAGCATACTTAGTTGCATATAATGGATATATTTTAGATAGAAATAAAAATTCAAGAGTCAATTGTCAAGGTTATAGATGTGTAAAAGATTAATTTGAAAAACTGTTAATGAAACGGGATTTAGATTTACTCAAAGGGACGCTGCGCTTAAAATTCTTTCAGAATTTTACCCTCGTATAACAGCGATTAAGAGACTCCGCCTTGCAGGCTCCGTCCAAATTCGGCTACGCCGAACTTCTCTTAATCGCGATGTTATATGAAATGGATCTTCAATCTCCCCCTCCACCCCCCACTGTGATCGAGAAGCAGCCTGCTCGCCCCAGTCAAGCATCGCGACAGACGGCGCGCGGGTGCTCTGCGAAGCGGGCGGCGGCATCGGGTGTTGGTGGATGCTGCCAGCGGGGGATATAGCTGTTAAAATATACAATTTATAT
>MZXQ01000210.1:0-382 GCA_002926195.1 Candidatus Methanomarinus sp. HR1
ATACAGAAATAAAAAGAGGTAGAATCAACATGGAAAAAGATATCAAAGTAGAAGTAAGAGAAATGCCAGAACTGCACGTGGCTTATGTCAGACATACCGGCCCTTATAAGGGAGATACAAAACTCTTTGCTGATCTGTTTGGAAAACTGATGGGATGGGCTGGACCCAGGGGGCTGCTGAGCTCTCCTGAAACAATGGCCGTGTCCGTTTACCAGGATGACCCTGAGACAACAGATGAAGACAAGCTCGAATTACATGTTTGTATCACTGTTCCCGAGGATACCGAAGTTGAAGGAGAAATCGGAAAAATGACCGTGCCCGGCGGTATGTATGCTGTTGCCAGGTTTGAACTTGATCCTGATGAATATGAAGATGCATGGAA
>MZXQ01000210.1:428-841 GCA_002926195.1 Candidatus Methanomarinus sp. HR1
GGAGAGTTTGGGCCCGGAAATTCTTGTGTAAGGGTTGATGAGGGTGGACATTGTCCTATTTTCCAGTAATTTTCAAGACGCTGATGCATGGAAACTGTTTACTCCTGCAACCACTTTGTCAAAGTAAATACCTCCATCACCAACAACTCTTCCATGCCCGATGACTTCGTCCCTGTAAATCATGCATACTGAAAAAAGAGAATTATGTAAGCCAATCTCAGTAGCTTTTATGTCTTGGCAAATCCATCCAACTGCTTTGAGCAACCTTAGATATTCCTTTGAAGTTGCAGATCGTTCGACTAGAATATATTCATCCATTTTTCCACCGATCTATAATTGGAATCATTTAGTAATTTCAAAGATTACTACCAATTAATATATGCCTATTTATAAATCAAAAATTGTTGGCACTT
>MZXQ01000210.1:923-1873 GCA_002926195.1 Candidatus Methanomarinus sp. HR1
ATTTATTTCACTTTGTCCTTCAAAATGATCTAATTTTATAATCTCAAATTCGTTAAAAAATTCTTGCATCTCTAATTCAGAAAAAAAGTGATGTGGCATATGTCCATCGATATCATCAGTATTAATTTTTGTATTTGGTTCTATTTCTTCACCTGTTTTAAATTTTGGATGTTTTGTTGATATAACCACCAAAAATAAATACCCCCCTTTTTTTAATACACGATACATTTCAGATATTGATTGTTTTATCCCAGCAATTTTTCCATGCTGTATCACTTGATAGCATAAAATTCCATCAAAATATCCATCTTCATATGAAAGTTTAGTCATATCACATAATCTAAATTCATTATCAACTAAAAATTTTTTAATAATCTTCAAAGCATCTTCAGAATTATCACAACCATATACTTCAAAACCTTCTTTCACTAAAAGTGTTGTATGCCTTCCTGTGCCACATCCTAAATCAAGAATTCTTTTTAATCCTTTTCCCTTAAAAAAATTGATAGTTTCTAATACTTTTTTTGATGGTTCTTTTTGTACTATTCCTTTTTCTGTGTACAATGTACTCCAATCTTTCATAATATAATTATGATAAACTTACTTTTTTATAAATTCTTCTATAGAGACAAACACCGCGATTCTTTTAATTGATAGCACTCAGTGCTTTTACTAATATGAATTAGCTCTGAAATGAAAGTCATGGCAATCTATTATGGGAGACGAGGAGGAAAAAGTTAATGCTAATGAAAGCACGTATAAGTGCAACGTCATATGACGTCATCACAAATAAGCAACGTGAAGGTGTTACAAATGAGAACAAAACAAATACTTAAAATAATTTCCGAAGCTAATACCCATGAAGAGGAAACCAGCACTCTTGCAACGGCTGTTATGCAAGCTTCACCGCACATGAATGATCTTGAGAGAAATGAAATAGTTAATTTTGT
>MZXQ01000032.1 GCA_002926195.1 Candidatus Methanomarinus sp. HR1
ATTTTAGCTGAAGTGAAGACAGACGTGAACCTGACCCGGGGTCCGTATTCTTTTGTAAGTAATGTGTTATTTACTCCAAAACTTCCAAGGCCGGCAAGGTAAGCTGCATGCTTGTGGGAGAAAAAGGCTGTTGGTCTTTCGATCAGTACATTAATATCCCCGTAACCATCCCTGGGAACAAAAATTGAAGGGTATCCCTTCGTGTTTAAAAAGCCGGATAGCAAGTACCCGTACTGATCAAGCATGATATTAATAGTGCGGTAAAGTTCATGGTAATAGATAGATGGAGTGGTTTCAATAATGGGGAGGCTGACAGGCAGGCCAATGACGATAACAGAAGCTGCATTTGGAAAAATATGCTGGGGATAAAATGGTTCAGGTATCCACGGCTCAAATAAGGGTAGAGTCCAACGCTCAACAGATGCTATTCCTACCATAGGGATATCCAGTTGAGCACATTTATTCAGGATTTCATCTTTAAGGAAATCATTCATCTAATTAGATCAATGGTAATCTAAGTTTAAGGGTTTTACTGAAAGGGACATATCCGGTCGTGTCCCCGAGTTATTGAACAAAAGCTCTGAACGTTAATAATTTTTTACTTTTTTATGAACACTGGAAAAACAGATAGATATAAATATATTCAACTACTGAATTATTCAATAGGTGAATAAGAATGGAATTCATTAACAGACATAACGAACTGGAATTCCTTCAAGAGACTAAAGAACTTTCTTGCAGGAAATTATTTACCATATCCATCTACGGCTTAAGACGTATAGGAAAAACCCGCCTGATTCTCCATTTTCTGCAAAAAAATGATCTCTACTTTTTTGTCAATAAAGACAAGACCAGTGATAGTCTGCTAATTGAGTATCAGGATATAATAAGAAGTAAGAACATCTTAGGTGAATTCGAATCATTAAAAACATGGGATGAGTATTTTAGAGTTCTGTTTGAGCGGTTTGAAGGAGTAATTGCCTTTGATGAATTCCAGAATTTTATAAAGGTAGATAGATCCGTATTTGGAATATTACAAAAAAATATTGATATTTATGAAAACAGGAAGAATATCTTATTTATTTTTTCAGGATCTACAACAGGACTTATTAAGAAGATATTTTCAGATTTAAAACAACCTCTATATGGAAGGTTAAAGCGGTCGATACAACTTGAACAATTCAATTTTTCAATTGTTTTAAAAATGTGTGAACAGTTGGATATAAATAATATGTCCGAAGTTATAACACTTTATTCGATATTCGGGGGATTTCCAAGATATTATGTGGCAATTGATGATGAAAACCTGAATGGAAAAAATGTTGATGAGATCCTGGAAAAATTCTTTTTTATGAAGAACAGTATTTTTGAAGATGAAGTAAATACTATACTTTCCCTTGAATTCGGAAGGAGAAGTGGAACATATTATGATATATTAACTGCAATAGCAAACGGATCTACAAGAATAAGTGAGATATCGTCTTTTTTAAGAAAGAAAGAAACATCATTAACAAGACAGATAAATGAACTGGTTAATTATTTCAACCTGATAGGTATTGAAAAATCGATCATAGGTAATAAAAGTACGATTTATATCCAGCATCCATTAATGAATTTTTGGTTTAAGTTTATTTATAAGAATTTTTCCGATTATGAGAAGAGATCGCCTTTATTGATTGATAAAATAAAAAAAGAATATAAGAATATTGGAAGGGGATTTGAGTTGTTATGCAAAGAATTTTTACTTGAGAAAAACAGACTGGAAGAACTTCCATTCAAATTTAACGATTTAGGCCGCCAGTGGGGGAAATTCAAAGGCGAGAAGGGAAGAAACGTATATGAGATTGATCTGGTAGGCTTAAATGAAAGTACAAAAGAGATACTGTTCTGTGAATGTAAGTGGAAAGAAAAAGTCAATGCTATGTCGATTTTACAGGAATTGAAGAAAAAAGCAGAATATGTACAGTGGAACAATGAAACAAGAAAGCACTATTATGCAGTATTTGCAAGATCTTTTTCAAGACGCTCCAAAGAAGCATTATGTTATGATCTCAAGGACTTTGAAACACATTTTAAAATTTCACAAAGAAATTTAACTTTATCCCAGGAAGTCCCCCTTCGTGAGGAAGGGGATGAATGACCTGGGATCGTACTATATCTTTTGTGCTATGTCGTAGGACTAATCCTATAGTAATGATAATCCTTGATAATCACTCTATTGAGACAATACAGGAGGTGTAAAAACTCTTGCTGAGAGTTCTTTATCTACCATGAGCAATCCACTGCCGTCTTCCCCGACAAGTCTCAACCTGGATAGAATCTCATTATCATTACCTTCCTCTTCTATCTGTTCGGTAACAAACCACTGGAGAAAGATGTTCGTAGCATGATCTTTCTCTAAAATCGCAAGATCAACAAGATCATTGATGGATTTAGTGACAAACTGCTCATGTTTCAATGTCTTCTCAAACATATCCAGAGTCGATTCGAATTCAGTAGCAGGTTTGTCAATCGCTTCGAGTTTTACCTGTCCACCTTGATCGTTGATGTAGTCATATATCTTCATTGCATGGGCCATCTCCTCCTGATACTGAACCATGAACCAGTTGGCAAAACCCTTAAGCCCGCTATATGAACTATAAGCAGACATGGACATGTATAGGTATGCTGAATAGATCTCTTTGTTCAACTGATTATTCAGCGTATCCGTCATCTTCTCACTTAACATAGTATTACCTCTTTTGCATTTGTATTTATAGAGATTATCTTATAGACTATATATCTTGTGGTGAAATAAAAGCAGTATCAATAGACGATATATCACGAATATATAATATAAACCTATATATCAGAACGAATACCGCACCAAAACATTTTAATATCGTGTATCATATGATTCATAATCCAATGGAAATATAGGAGGATATATTATGAAGTCTTATGAATGTACAGCATGTGAGTATATATACAATCCGGAAGAAGGAGATCCGGACAATGGGATTGCTCCTGGAACCGCATTTGAGGATCTTCCGGATGATTGGGTCTGTCCGTCATGCGGCGTGGACAAGGAGTTCTTCGAACCAATAGATTAAAAGAGGTATATAACAATGGATGAAGAAATCACTATAGAACAGGCACGACCAATGCTCCAATTAGGTGATAAAGCACCGGATTTCAAAGCAGTGACAACACATGGTCCCATTAGTTTATCTGATTATAATGGACAGTGGGTTATACTTTTTTCACATCCCGCAGACTTCACACCTGTTTGTACCACTGAGTTCATGGGTTTTGCGAAGTTATACCCTGAACTAGAAAAGCGTAATGTCAAACTGGTAGGCTTAAGCGTTGATAGCGTCCATTCACATATCGCATGGGTGCGCAACATTAAGGAGAAGATGGATGTAGATATTCCATTTCCTGTAATAGCAGACATCGGTATGAATGTTGGGAAACTATACGGCATGATCCATCCCGGACAGAGCGCTACTGCTGCGGTGCGGTGTGTTTTTGTGATAGATCCGGATCAGATCCTGAGGGCTATGATCTATTATCCGCTTTCAACCGGACGGAATATGGATGAGATCCTAAGACTTATTGATGCCTTACAGGCAGCAGATACGCATGGAATAGCAACGCCAGCAGACTGGAGGCCAGGGGATGCGGCCATTGTACCGCCACCGGCAACACAGCAAGAAGCCCAGAAACGATTAAGCGAGGGTTATGACTGTAAGGACTGGTATTTCTGTAAAAAGAACATATAGGTAAGACATGCTCGAAATAAGAGAATTGAATCTTGAGGTTGATGGGAGACCCGTACTAAAAAACTTAAACCTCACGATCGAAGAAGGCGAATCCCACGTACTTCTTGGTCCGAATGGATCTGGAAAAACATCCCTCTTACTTGGAATACTTGGATTTCCAAAATACCAGGTTACAGGCGGCAGCATAATATTTAAAGGAAAGGACATCATCGGTCTATCAACTGCTGATCGAGTAAAACTTGGAATGGGTATTGCATTCCAGCACCCACCTGTAATACGCGGGATAAGACTTGGCGAAATGGTGAATCTCTGTAGAGGCGATAAATCACAGCAGATAAGCAAACAAACACGCATTCTTGCAAAAAAGCTTCATTTTTCAGATGAATTCCTGGAAAGAGATGTGAATGCTGGTTTTTCAGGAGGCGAGATCAAACGGTCTGAAATAATGCAGTTAATGGCACAAAACCCTGATTTTGTCATGCTTGATGAACCTGATTCCGGAGTTGACATTGAGAACATGGAACTGATTGGAAATATGATCGGTGAACTGCTGCATAGAAAGATACAACCAAGCAAACGAACCGCATCCGGGCTGATCATCACGCATCTTGCAACCATTACTGACTACATAGAAGTTGACTGGGCGCATGTTATGCTCGATGGTGTGATCGCATGTTCAGGAAGCCCTGATAGGATCATTAGCGAAGTTATGAAAGGAGGCTACGAGAAATGCGTAAGGGAATGCCAGATGACAATGGACCGGAAATAGAGAAATACACCTTAAAGGCAGAAAAACATGACACAAAAGACCTGCCTGAGATAGAAGATAAATATAATCAGGCCTTCTTAAACGTCGGGTATGATCCGAAAGGGGCAGAACGCTCAGGATCATTTTTGCAAGTTGATCATTCTGTTCTATGCTCGAAGGTAGTGCAGGAAGGTGTCGAGATCATGAGCACTACTGATGCCATTGAGAAATATTCGTGGCTCTCTGACTACTGGTGGCATGCAGTTGCTCCCGAGAAGGATGTATATACACAGCAGGTTGATCGCAAACAGACACACGGATATTTTTTACGAACACTTCCCGGAGTCAAGACCACTTATCCACTGCAGTCGTGTCTGTTTACCGAACAGGAAGGATTGTCACAGAATGTGCACAACATCGTCATTGCTGAGGAGGGGTCTGAGTTGCATATCATCACAGGCTGCTCGGTTGCTGAAAAGGTCAAATCTGCACTGCATCTTGGTGTCTCGGAATTCTATGTCAAGAAGAATGCAAAGATCACATTTACCATGATACATAACTGGGCGCCTGAGGTAGAGGTACGTCCGAGAAGTGGCACAATTATCGAAGAGAACGGTGTGTTTATCAGCAATTATGTTTGTCTGGATCAGGTTAAGGATTTGCAGATGTATCCGGTCACATATTGTGGAAAAAATGCAAGAGCAACTTCACAGAGTATTATCTATGCATCAAAAGATTCAAAGATCGACATTGGCTCAAAAATGGTGCTACAAGGTGAGAACAGCAGGGCACAAATTATTTCACGTACGGTTGCACAAGATTCTGCAGATGTCACAGCTCGCGGTATTCTTACCGGGTCAGCTGCGAATGTGAAGGGACATCTTGAATGTATAGGATTAATGCTCTCTGATACGGCACGGATTTATTCCGTACCTGAACTTGAAGCGACTGTTAAAGATGCTGAACTCTCGCACGAAGCAGCAGTCGGACGCATATCAGAGGAAGAGATTGCATACCTTACAGCACGGGGTCTGTCAGAAGAGGAAGCTGCGGGTGCGATTGTACGCGGATTTTTGAATGTTGATATTAAAGGATTACCGGCATCTCTTGGTGAACAGGTCCGTCAGATGATCAGAATGAGTGCTGAAGCGCTTGAATGAAGATTTATTCAATTTATTTAACTATCATGACCTTCCAAAGTCATCTTCAAGACGTTCAATATCATCTTCGCCGAAATAATCTCCTTCCTGTACCTCAATAAAGACAAGATTATCCGTATCCCTGTTAGTCATACGGTGAGCTGCACTTTTTGGTATATCAATGGATTCTCCTGCCATAAGAGGATACTCTTTATCACCCAGTGTTACTACGCCGGTTCCACTGACAACCAGCCAGTGCTCATTTCTACGTTTGTGACGCTGAAGAGATAATCGCTTATCAGGAAATACTGTGATACGCTTCACCTTATGATCAGTCTGGTCAGATAATACTTCGTAAAAACCCCATGGACGGTGGTCTTCTCGTTTGCATCCTGATATGATCGATTCATATACAGCTATATAATCATCTACCATACGCTCAACAGAAAAACGTGTTTGCGCTATCTCGCGACATCTTCTACGTGATATCCCGGGGATCTTTTGTATAGCTGCTACGGCTTCATCAATACTATCAACTAAAAATCCGTTCTCTGCGTTAATTATCAATTCTGACATAGAGCCTTTATTGTATGCAATAACGGGAGTGCCACATGCCATTGATTCTACAACAGTAAGCCCGAACGGTTCCTTGAAACCAATGGGGTGGAGTACGCAATATGCACTGCCCATTAGTGAATTTCTAATATCACTGCTAACATGACCTTCATAGACTATCTGATCATTATCAATATAGGGCTTAACCTGGGTATCAAAATATTCATGATCATGTATGAACCCAGCCATCCGTAATTTCATACCTGCTTTTTTTGCAATCTCAATGGCTTCCCTGGTACCCTTATCAGGATGGATGCGTCCTAAAAAGAGTAGATAATTATCAGGATTATCATTGAAAGTAAAACTATCAACATCAATCCCGTGGTATATAGTTGTCTTATAATCCAGGCGTGGTGAGCGGTCTGCATTACTAATAGATATATAAAAAACTTTTTCGTTATATTTCTCATACACAGGCAGTATCTTCTGAGATGAAAAACCGTGGATGGTTGATACAACAGGTGTATCAATTAATCCAGTATACGAAATTGGTAGAAAATCAAAATTATTATGGATCAGGTCGAACTCGGCAGCGTGTTCCATCAGTTCAGATATATGAAGGCATTCCCAGACTTTCGGATCAAGATCCTTATCTTCCTCATAAGGTCGTGGACAAACTGCATGAAGATGGGCAGATGTCTTTGAATCCATTGTAGCAAAGAGCGTGACATCTATACCTCGCTTAACCAGTCCTTCAGTAAGCAAAGACGTAACCAATTCCCATGGTCCGTACTGTTTTGGTGGTGTACTCCAGGCAATAGGAGATAACATAGCTATTCTCATTTGACAAAACCTCTTTTATCAATATCATTAAATCATCAATTAACAGGGAATCGGATGATATAATCCAGAAGGTCAGATAGTCTTGCTGTTGCCATGGCAACATGAGTGTCTGCACTGCCGTAATAAATACGGACTTCCCCGTTTTCTTCAACCCATCCGCATGGAAAAACAACGCTTTTTACATCGCCTTCGATCTCATACGTTTCCTTGGGACCGAATATCCATTCATTGGATCTACACAACACCCTGGTTGGATCATTAAGATCCAAAAGAGCAAGGCCGAGGCGGTAGACGTCTCCTGAAGGAGTATTGCGCACTCCGTGGTAGAGTATCAACCACCCTTTTTCGGTTTGCATTGGTGGTGTGGAGAGACCTATCTTATTTGCATCCCACCACCCGCCTTTGTGTGCAGCGATCAATATCTTGTGGCCGCACCAGTGTTTCAAATCATCGGAATATGAAATCCATATATGTGCCCCATCCTGTATACTTTCAACTGTCTTGAGAGATTCGTAATTATAATTTGTATCTTTAAGTTCAGCTGATTCACTTGAACTGGCTTTTTCCATAGCCTCATAAAGCAGATCACCGATAATCTCATCACGTGCAAATTTTGATACACCTCTATGCAGCATAAGCCATTTGCCATTGAACCTTATTGGGAATATGGCTGCATCTTTATTATCTGCTGGCGTTACAGGTCCTATTCTTTCAAAGGAATAAAAATTTTTAGTAGTGGCTAAAGATACCTGTGGGCCGTTTCTGGAATAAGCAGTGTATAAGATAACCCAGTGTTTTAATTCATCAACATAGGTAATACGCGGATCCTCTATACCCCATATCTCTTCAGGGTAGTGTTCCGGATCAGGTTCAAAAGTCGGACTCCCATCAATCTCCCAGTTATCATATCCATTCTTACTTTGTGCGACTGTTAAATGTGATATACCCCGATAATCTTCTACACGCACCAGCAACAAAGTATAACCCTTAAATATAATTGCAGCCGGATTGAAAACAGAATTAGCAGGATAAGGCCAGTCACTGGCAGTAAGGATTGGATTCTTTTCATATCGTGTGAATAATTCATGAACTGAAGTTTTACTCATAATTTGACTCCTGGTATCCAAATTCCTTATATTACAATGAAAAATACCCTATAGTATAACTAGATTAGTTGGATAATACTTAAAATTTTCACTTTGTACCGTTGGGTGAGGAAGAAGCAATCAAATTAGAATGTAATCTGGTGTTTCTAATTTGATAGTCCGATTATAATCCACCACTGTATAAAAAAATCATACACTTTTTTTGATTTATTATAGTATAAAATAATAATATTAACACAAAATATTCCATATGCCCAATTAATAAATGGAATCAAGGAAAAAATCGATAGCATAAGCTATAATTTCAAATGAAAACTTTATTCTTGAATTAAGGTTGTTTCAAGATTAGATAAAATTCTCAAAAGCGTTTGCAGGTTCAATATTGTTTGCTAAATTTATCAATACCAACAGCTGGTATGTAATGAAGTTTAACTTCACATATAGTTCTCTACTTTCGTTAATTATACGCCTAACATCAACATTATTTCATCAATACCTTCAACTTCAAGTCTATATTTCACGAAATGATGAAGAGCTGATCCTGTTGGAATTTGAATTAAATCCGCCGTGATATCAAT
>MZXQ01000033.1 GCA_002926195.1 Candidatus Methanomarinus sp. HR1
TATTAAAAATGGGGAAAGAATTACTTTTCTTTTCATTAAATACCTCTCCCTCTAAATAAAATAGTTCCGTTAGAGTGCATTTCTATAATATAAACCGGTTGAAAATCGTATGGTGAATCATTCATTTTGAATTCTACAGTCCAAATACTCTGATTTTTCAGAACCGTACATTCTATTATATGATAATCTAACTCTGACCACTCTTCAATCCATTCTTTTGTATTATTGTCAGTTTTTGCATATTCAATTGCTTCTTCGGGAGTATCAATTGGAAGTTCTATCTTGTTATTCTCTTCCTCGATACAGCCTAAAAAAAGGACGCTAAAACATACAACTGTTATTAATATTCTGTGTGAAATTATCTTCATCATGATTTCTTCCATTTGATTATATTTACAAATAATTTCCGAATTAATATTTATTTTATATTTATCAAGACACTGTATCATTTTTCAGACACAGATTCACATAGATTTGATCTTGATCAACTCTCCCTATCCAAGAAACTGCGAGCATAAGCGAGCAGTTTCTGATTATATAAACCTATCAAGAGTGCAATTGGCAATACCATGTTCGACCTTATATCGATCCTTTTTTGTCATCCCATACAAATCCGAAACACCTTTTGGCTGCATTTTCTTAGCAAGAGTACGGTTTCGCCTGGTTTCGATCATCTGGGAATCATAAAAGATATCCCACAGCTCTTCCACTTCAATATCTGTTTCAATTCCAGTATCTAGCTCCGCTCCTTTCAAATTCTCAACAAACTTTACCTTAGTTTTAATAAACCCCCCGAGACCAATCAAATTTCCATTCACGACCCATGCATCTTTGCCATGGATCACTACCACTGGAACATCAGTGTTCTTCTTAGCAAGCCATCTGCAAAAAATATCACCCACTTCATGCCGCGAATCAATCCTGACAGTGAGAATACCATTAATAAAAAATGGGAAAAGAATTCCTTTTCTTTTCATTAAATACCTCTCCCTCTAAATAAAATAGTTCCGTTAGAGTGCATATCTATAATATAAACCGGTTGAAAATCGTATGGTGAAACATTCATTTTAAATTCTACAGTCCAAATACTCTGATTATTCAGAACCGTACATTCTACTATATGATAATCTAACTCTGACCATTCTTCAATCCATTTTTTTGTATTATTGTCAGTTTTTGCATATTCAATGGCTTCTTCGGGAGTATCAATTGGAAATTCTATCTTGTTATTCTCTTCCTCGATACAGCCTAAAAAAAGGACGCTAAAACATACAACTGCTATTAGTATTCTGTGTGAAATTATCTTCATCATGATTGCTTCCATTTGCTCTGGTTTATAAATTATTTCCGAATTAATTTTTAGTATATATCTATCAATTTATTGTGATTCTCAAACTTTTTAATATCATTACCAGAGATATGACTGCCAATACCAGTGGTTACGTCTATGTTGGAATTATCAGATCACACTATGAGTACTATGACACATATAATTTGTTTTAACTGCAAGTTGGTTCGTAGTTATAGGCTGCTGCCTCTGCTATTATGACTGCTTTACTTAAAAAAAAGGTATTTTTGAACTGCAAGAGTATGAATGAAAAAGCAAAGATGCCAAGACGCAAAGACTCAAGAACAAAATCCGAGCGCTAGCGAGGATTTTGTTCTTGTATAAACCTATCAAGCGTACAATTAGCAATACCATGTTCGACTTTATATCGATCCTTTTTTGTCATCCCATACAAATCCGAAACACCTTTTGGCTGCATTTTCTTAGCAAGAGTACGGTTTCTCCTGGTTTCGATCATCTGGGAATCATAAAAGATATCCCACAGCTCTTCCACTTCAATAT
>MZXQ01000209.1:0-7937 GCA_002926195.1 Candidatus Methanomarinus sp. HR1
ACTCCAAAAATGTGGTTTTTTGATGCTATCGATATTATTTTAAACTGACGAAGAAGGGCTATAAAAGAATAATTGACATATTCACAGGGTATATTTATAAAAATCAGGAGGTAATAAATTGGAAAAAAAAGGATTTTATTTTATAATGATTTGCCTGTTTATCGGATTATTCCTATCTCCGGCCGCTGGAAATAATGCTTCAGATGAATTGAACCATTATTATTACTCAGGGACCGGAAATAATATTTTTAATATTATGTATACGGAAATAGACTGGCAGGATTGCACCTCAGCAACTATTATTTTTACCAGAAAATATAATATCGGACCAGGTGATGATGCTTATATGGTTTTTTTCAATGACACAAGTATGTTAAATTCAATTGAGGCATTGCATTATACTGGAACTCAGGAAGAGAAAATACAGTATGAAATGGTGAATAATTTTATTGGATATAAATATATGGGTTATTATTATAGAACAGATGACATAGAATATGGAGATGGATTCTGTGTAGATAATATTCAATTATACAGTTCTGACCTTGAAAAAATTTTATTTTATGACAATGGCGAGAACACAGCAGATAAGTGGATATTAGATGGATTCACCCTTGAATCTGAAAATGTATCATATAATCGCACATTAATGGAAATAACTCCACATTCCGATATGACAATTGAAAAGGGAGCCAATAGGACAATTACATGGATAATAAGTATTACTGATCCGGATATGGCAAATAAGTATTGGGTATACAAAAATGATANNTTTTGAGATTATCCAGGTCACGGTAGATACTACAATTCAGGGAACATGGAACTATACCATCTTTGTTAATGATACTTCAAGTAATATAATAAGTGACCAGGTGAATATTACTATAATCGACAACTGGCGAGATGAATGGATTGGTGAAGATACCCAGGGAGGATCCGCAGTTACTACAGGTGAGCTACAGAATGCTATTTATCACTGGTTAGAGGATTTACCAGTAAGAGACTATATACTTTCAACAATGGATCTCCAAGATGTCATATCATTGTGGTTGTCAGAATAATAAAATCCGGACGTTAGCGAGGATTTTTTAAATTTATGATAAAACAGATCAACAATCAACAAACCAGTACCAATAATCCCCCCCAGGTCATAGGTTTCGGAGCCCTGAACCTGGACAGGATCCTATATGTAAACAGGATTGTCAAGCCGGATGAAGAAGGATTCATCAGTTCTGTTGAGAACCATCCTGGCGGGTCCGCAGCCAATACAATAGTAGGTCTGTCCAGACTTGGTATCGGGACAGGTTATATTGGTAAGGTTGCACATGACGAAGGCGGTGAGATATTATTAAATGACCTGGCATCTGAAAATGTAGACACCATTGGAGTTACTACTAACAGTGGCAGAAGCGGAGCATGCTTTATAATGGTGGATGGAAGAGGAGATAGAGGTATTCTTGTAGACCCGGGAGTAAATGACACGATTTCAATAACAGATATTGATATGAAATATATTGATAGTGCTGAGATGATCCATATGACATCCTTTATTTGCAAAGAATCCGAGACCTCTTTTTTAACCCAGAAGCAGGTTGCTTTATCTACATCATCCCGAATTAGCCTGGACCCTGGCACGCTCTATGCCGAGCGTGGTATGGAGGGTTTATTAGAATTCATCAAACGGGCACGTCTGGTACTGCCTAATGACCATGAATTACACCTCATGACAGGATGCGAGAATGTCCATAAAGGTGCAAACATGCTTATTGATGCCGGTGCTGAGTGGGTAGCTATAAAAATGGGGGATCGCGGATGTTATGTAACAGACGGAATTATTAGCACCAAAATCCCTGCGGTAAAGGCGAATGTAGTTGATACCACAGGCGCTGGTGATGCTTTT
This sequence comes from Candidatus Methanomarinus sp. HR1, assembly GCA_002926195.1. GTDB lineage: Archaea > Halobacteriota > Methanosarcinia > Methanosarcinales > Methanocomedenaceae > Methanomarinus. The sequence continues at coordinate 1,901 of MZXQ01000209.1, forward strand.
AATGCCGGTTTTATCTATAGTATGTTGCAGGGTAAGAACATAGAAGAATGTGGGAAAATTGGAAACATTACTGCATCTATCAGTATAGCATATAGAGGTGCAAGGNNAAGAATTGAATGGGTTTACAAAAGATCTTTGAGAAAAATATTAAACTTTCCCAATTTTCCTTCATAGTTTCCTGATGATATCCGTTTGACTCCGGCAACTTCAGCAGCCGCATACATAGCAGCTTTCATAGCATTCTTCAGGGCATTTTCATTTACCCCGTTAATCACGATCTCAGGAATGGACTTAATCCCTTCAGGCACCATATAATCAGGGATCTTTCCCTGCAATGTAGGGCAGTATGGATGGTTAGTAGAAGGTCCTACCTCAGGATGTTCCTGCTGGGGATATACCGGCTTTGAACCTGCAGAGCATATATCAAATGTGGTAACTGCTCCTTCAACAGTATCTACAGCTTCTACTGCCCTATCACCTGCTTCAAGGGCTGAGTCAATAGAATCACAAAAGAACCAGACATTACCTCCCATTACACCACCGGATATACCTAGATATCGCTCAATAATAAAATCTCCCATCATCAATGGTAATACTATAGTCTCTCTATCGTACATGGTCTCTTCATGATGATACCCATCTGCACAGTAGCCTACCGGCTCAATCATATCAATGTTCTGTTTTGAATCCAGTGCATTAAAGACCGATGTAGTAGGCACGACCAGGATGCCCTGGCGTATACGCCAGCCCATCTCAGATGCTAGAATATCCCGTGATCCTTTGATGTCATTGACCCATATCTGGATAATCGCACCCATTCTCCCATCCGGAGTTTCAGAAGGAGAAAGCCACGATTCGATCCCGCCTTCTGATTTGCTAAATACGGTAGACGGGAGGGCAGTGGATAAGTATGCTGCACGTCTAAGTCTTTTTTTATCCTTTGCCGTTACAATGAATCTGGTAAACACACCGCTAAAGGCTTCACAATATGTATCATCCACAGGAATATTATTAATACTGAGGTTCATATAAGATTATAGGATGTTCTTACTTATAAGATCATAACATTTTCCCTGTTAGAAATTCCCTTTAATGCCTCCATGTTCGGGAGGGACACTTACCAGGATCAGTGAATCAAGATAACCAGTATGCATTATGGCAAATAGAATTCCTACGAAACCACCCATCGAATGGATCCTAGGTGATATTTTCAAAATACTCTATAGTTTTTATCAGCCCATTTTCTAATGGGATATCAGGCTGCCATTTAAGTAGATCATTTGCACGCTCGATATTGGGCCTCCTAACCTTGGGATCATCCAGAGGCAATTCTTCAAAGACGATCTTCGAATCACATCCGATGATCTTAATAACAATCCTGGCAAAGTCCAGCACACTTATTTCTTTGGGATTTCCAAGATTCACAGGTCCCACTTCAGTAGACATCATCAACCTGTATAATCCGTCAACCAGATTTGATACATAGCAGAAAGACCTGGTTTGTGTGCCATCTCCATAAACTGTCATATCTTTACCTTTAAGAGCCTGATTGATAAAATTCGGAACAACACGCCCATCATCTGCCCGCATCCTTGGTCCGTATGTATTAAAGATACGTGCTATGCATGTATCTACTCCATGATACCTGTGATATGCCATTGTAATTGCCTCAGCATATCGCTTTGCTTCATCATATACACCTCTTGGACCAATAGGGTTAACATTGCCCCAGTATGTTTCAGGTTGTGGGTTTACCAGTGGATCACCGTAAACCTCTGATGTGGAAGCAAGTAATAAGCGTGCACCTTTTTCTTTAGCCAGACCAAGCATATTGTAGGTACCCAGTGCTCCGACCTTTAATGTCTGGATTGGCAGATCAAGATAATCAATTGGAGATGCCGGTGATGCAAGATGAAAAATGTACTCAATTTTATCTCCAAAATAGATTGGTTTGGTTATATCATGTTCTATATAAGTGAAATGTTCGGATCTTATATGCTCTATGTTCCGTGTAGTACCAGTAACCAGATTATCTATACAGATAATCTCATGCCCTTTCTCAAGTAAGAGATCACATATATGTGACCCTACAAAACCTGCTCCGCCTGTTACAATTGATTTCATATGATTTATTTCCTAAAACTCTATTGATGAAGAATCCCCAATATTTAAAGAATTATGCTTGCCTGCGAGGTTTGCATCATCCCCGATAATGGATGATTGTAGATTAATTTTTGAAATATGAGTCCGTGATCCTATCACACTATTTGATATGATAGAATTGGTAATATTCGTATCTCTTGCAATGGATGTATATGGTCCGATAACCGAATTTTTAATCTTCACATTTTTTCCTATGGCAACCGGACGTATCAATACCGAATCAATAATCTCGTGGGTGTTATTCACATCATCCTTCTCATCCAGCAAAACGCGATTGGTAGCAAGCAGAGATTCGGCATGTCCGCAATCATACCAACTGGATACTGTAAAGGTCTTGAACTTACTTCCCCGTTTAATCATTTCTTCCAGTGCATCAGTTAACTGATATTCATTACGTGTTCTTATATCATTGGTGATCATCCAGTCCAGGACCTCAAAGAGTACTGGAGTTTCCTGGATAAAATATACACCTGAAATTCCCAGGTTAGAGGTAGGATGTTCTGGTTTTTCCTCAAGTTTCTTAATATAATCCGAGGAAGGAATGAGTTCAACAATACCATACTTTTGTGGATCATCTACTTCCCTTACACCAATCGAACCGGCACAGCATCCATTATTAGAATATTGCTCATAAAAGTCCATATAGCCTGATTTAAAGATCATATCACCTAAAGCGATCATGATCCGGGAATCGCTTACAATATCGCGGGTTAAATATATCGAATGCCCGAGACCAAGTCGTTTTTGCTGGTCGACATACTTGATGTTGAATACATCTTTGTAATGTTCATTGACATATGATATCACCTGGTCTTTTCTATACCCTACCACAAGAATGACCTCTTCAGGTCTAAGGTCAATCATCCGGTCAAGAATATGTCCGATGATCGGCTTACCTGCTATATACACCATAGGCTTTGGTTTTGTATGTGTATGCGGGAATAAACGTGTTCCTGTTCCGGCAGCTGGAATGATTACTTTCATGTTTAAAGGTATATAATATATTACTTTATGTACTTAGTATCATTTATATCCTTCGTATAGAACAAAATGCTCACTTCGTTCGTATCCAATTGAGATATATTTTTAATAAAATATATACAGTTAAAAAAAAGTAAATTCTAATACTAAGTACATAAATACATTAATAGAAAATCAAGTAAAAAGGAGTCATGATCATGGGACATAAAATACTCTGGCTGAACAAGAAAGAAGTTGAAGGATTAGTAGATATGAAAAGTATTCTTCCGGTTGTGGAAGATGCATTTAAGGAACACGGAATGAATAAAGTACAGATGCCGCCCAAAATGTATCTGAACTTTTACAAACACAATGGTGATCTGCGTGCCATGCCCGGGTTTCTGGAAGGACCTGATATTGCAGGACTAAAACTGGTCAATGTACATCCTGATAATCCCAAACGCGGACTGCCTACGGTCATGGCAGTGATGATATTAAATTCAACACAGACAGGTGCGCCTCTGGCAATTATGGACGGTACTGCACTCACAGACCTGCGTACTGGTGCAGCAGGGGGAGTAGCTGCAAAATATCTATCAAGGGATGATTCAAAGGTAGTTGGTCTTATCGGACTTGGTAAACAGGCCCGGACACAGCTTGAGGCTCTGATGATAGTCAGGGATATTAAAGAAGTAAAGATCTATGACCGTTCCACAGAATCAACACGGGTGTTTAAGAAAGATATGGAAAAAGCCACAGGTCTTACAATAATACCAGAACCTAATGCCCATGAAGTATGCGACTGTGATATTCTTGTAACCACCACGCCTGTTCGAACTCCGATTGTAGAAGCAGGATGGATAAAAAAAGGTACTCATATCAATGCCATAGGTGCGGATGCGAAAGGTAAGGAAGAACTGGACCCCATGATCCTGAAGCAGGCAAAGGTAGTAGTAGATGCTATTGCACAGGCGTCGCATTCGGGAGAAGTGAATGTCCCCATCTCAAATGGTATATTTTCAATAGAAGACATATATGCTGAGCTTGGACAGATAGTCAGCGCTCAAAAGCCTGGGAGGGAAAATGAAAGTGAAATAACAGTATTTGATTCCACAGGACTTTCCATACAGGATGTAGCGGCTGCATATCTTATATATAACAACGCACTGGATAATAATATAGGAATTGAACTTGAAATGTTCTGACTATTGCGATTAAAAACACATCCTTTTTAAATAAGTAAGTAGAAGATTGTTACAAGACTAAATATAAGGTCTATACGTATAGAGAAAAAATGATAGTCAAAAGAGGGAATTCAATGAAATTAGATGCAATTTTTATTTCAGGAAGGACTGTCAACCAGGGAGTTAACCTGGAAAACAAATCTTCAACGGCATATTTTGATGCCGCAGGGTACTGTGAGATGAATTCCACAGACGCCGGAAAGATCAGTACGGACCCAGGGAATAATGTGAAGGTAACAACCGATTTCGGGGATGTTGTAGTTCCAATGAGGATCTGCGAAGGCAATCCCGACGGGTTGATATTCATACCTATGGGACCGTGGGCTAATGCAGTAACAAGTCCTGATACCGCCGGATGTGGTATGCCAGGATTTAAAGGTATCCCGGCAACAGTGGAACCGACAGATGAAAAAGCACCAACTATGCCAGAACTGATGGCCCGGTTGAAATAATGGAGGACAATATATGATAATCAAAGATGTTATATGTCCCTTCTGCGGATGTCTGTGTGATGATCTGGCAGTAGAGGTAGAGAATAATAAGATCATTGATGTGAAGCATGCCTGTAAGATAGGTGCAGCCAAGATACGCGGCCATAACAGGATCGAAGCTCCAATGATGCGCGAGAGCAAGACCGATGAATTCAGGGAAGTATCCTATGATGAAGCCATCAATGAGGCTGCTAAGATACTTGTTGATTCAAAAAGGCCATTAATGTACGGCTGGGCTTCAGGTCTATGTGAGATGATGAAAAAAGGTGTTCTGCTTGCTGAAGAAGTAGGCGGGATCCTGGATAATACGGCCAGTGTATGTCACGGACCTTCTGCGCTGGGTGTGCAGGAGAAGGGAATACCAACCGGAACTCTCGGTCAGTTCGCTAACAGATCTGATTTAGTAATATTCTGGGGATGCAACCCGGTACAAGCTCATCCCAGGCATATGAGCAGATATTCAGTATTTGCCAAAGGATTTTTCACAAATAAAGGACGTAAAGACAGAAAAATTGTTGTTGTTGATGTAAGAAAAACAGATACTGCGGAGATGGCTGATGAATATATCCAGGTAAATCCGGGAGAGGATTATAAATTACTGGCAGCTTTTAGAGCTGCAGTGGCAGATAAAGCTGATGTGATCCCTGATACGGTATCCGGCGTGTCAAAGGAAAAAATAGTAGAACTCGCAGCAGCCATGAAGGATGCGAAGTACGGGATTGTTTATTTCGGTATGGGCGTAACCCAGACCCGCTGTAAATATAAGAATATTGATATTGCAGTATCCCTTACCACTGATCTGAATGCTTATACCAAGTTCAGTATCATACCCATGCGCGGCCATTACAATGTTACTGGTGCCGGACAGGTATTTGCCTGGGAGACCGGTTATGTTAATGGTATAGATATGTCAAGAGGTGTACCGTACTATAATCCTGGTGAGACCTGTTCCAACGACATGCTGATGCGTGAAGAACTGGATTCGGCGTTTGTTATAGGAGGAGATGCAGGTGCTCATTTCCCTGCCCAGTCTATTGCCAGAATGGCAAAGATACCTGTGATCCAGGTGGACCCGTTCCATAATCCGACTACAGAGATGGCAAATATAGTAATACCAGTCAAGGTATCCGGTGTTGAACTGGCAGGTACTGCGTATAGAATGGACAGTGTATGTCTGCG
>MZXQ01000209.1:7995-10121 GCA_002926195.1 Candidatus Methanomarinus sp. HR1
ATTAACAAAGTTAATGGAGAAAAGATGGACATTGCTGTTAAGGACGGGAAGATTGTTGACAGTATAGGCAATAGTGCTGATATCATAGATGCTGCAGGCAGACTGGTTTATCCCGGTGGCGTGGACGCACATACCCACATCGCAGGCAGCAAGGTGAATATAGGCAGGATCATGCGTCCTGATGATTCACGGCTAAATAATAAGCCAAGAACAAAGATCACCAGACCATATACCGGATATACGGTACCAAATGTATATGCTATGGGATACGGGTATGCTGAGATGGGGTATACCACAGCTTTCGAAGCTGCGATACCTATTATGAAAGCAAGACATACTCACGAGGAATTTGAAGAAATACCCATTATTGATAAAGGTGGTCTAACGCTGTTTAGCAGCAACTGGATGGTAATGGATGCCATACGTGAAGATGACCTGGATAGAGTAGCTGCTTATGTGGCATGGGGACTGGAAGCATCCCGTGGATGGGGTGTCAAGATAGTTAATCCTGGCGGCGGTGAAGCATGGGGCTTTGGCAAGAATGTAGCAGGACTGGATGATCCTGTACCCAACTTCGAAGTAACCCCCAGACAGATAATCAGGTACCTTGCAGAGGCTAATGAGAAGCTGAACCTGCCGCACAGTATACATCTACACTGTAATAATCTGGGCAAACCCGGTAACTATACCACTACACTGGAGACCTTTGATATCTGCAAAGACATCAAACCAAAGCGTGACAGGCAGGCAGTACACCTAACCCATATCCAGTTCAATTCATGGGGAGGCAACCACTGGGGTGATATGGAATCCAAAGGTGATGAGATTGCCAAATATATGAACAAGAACGATCACCTGACCATTGATATGGGCCAGCTGGTGTTCGGTAGTGCAACTACTATGACAGCTGACGGACCTGTACAGTATGCCAATGCCAAACTGTTAAAAGCCAGGTGGGCAAACGGCGATGTGGAACTGGAAGATGCATCAGGTGTTACTCCACTTTCCTACCATCCGGAAAGTTATATTCACGGTATCATGTGGGCCATAGGACTGGAACTTGCATTGTTGACAGAAGACCCATGGAAGGTATTAATGACGACAGATCATCCGAACGGAGGTCCGTACGTGAACTATCCTGATGTTGTAACACTGTTGATGAGCAAGAAGAAGCGTGAAGAGGCTATGGCTAAGATAGCTGATCTTACTTTCGAAAGAACCAGTATTGCTACAATTGACAGAGAACTTGACTGGTATGATATTGCTATCAAGACCAGGGCAGCTCATTCGAAGATCCTTGGAATGGTAGAGTATGGTAAAGGACACCTTGGTGTCGGTGCGGATGCTGATATTGCCATATATGATCTAAAGCCTGATGAGACCGATTCTACTGTTGAGTATGAGAAGGTCAAGGCAGCATTAAGAAGGGCTGCTTATACCATTAAAGACGGCAAGATCGTTGTCAAGGACGGCGAGATCACTGCTACACCAATGGGTCGTACCTATTGGGTCAAATCTACTGCACCCAGCGATGCACATGATCGAATGATGGCTGACTTGAAATTGAAGTTTAAGAATTATTATTCTGTGAACTTTGCAAACTATATGGTTCAGGATGAGTATGTACATAATCCGGTTATTGAGGAGTGCGGATATGCGTAAATGGAGGTGTGAAGAATGCAGAAAGTAACTTTAGTACCAAAAGAACAGTTCAAGATCTCAATCGAGGCTGAGACGATCACGCCTGATAATTTTGCAGGTAAGAGCGCACAGGATATTGGAGCAATGATAGCATATGAGGGTAATACACCAAGACTTCTATCTGAACTATTCGATATCACAGTAGATGGTAGTGCCGATGCTGCTGACGTGAAGATCGAGATCAATGGCAATGTAGCCAGAGTGAAGCGTATCGGTGAAGGCATGAGCGCCGGAGAGATCGTGATCAACGGTGATGTGGATATGAGATGCGGTGCACTGATGCGCGGTGGATCAATCACTATCACAGGCTATGCGGATTCCTGGTTAGGCCGGGAGATGCGCGGCGGCGAGATCACTGTAAAAGGCAATGCAGGATTCTATGTCGGTGCCGGATATCGTGGTGAGCCATGCGGCATGACAGGCGG
>MZXQ01000209.1:10147-10792 GCA_002926195.1 Candidatus Methanomarinus sp. HR1
TCAAAGGCAATGCAGGAATACTTCCCGGTATATCCAATAAGGGTGGTAAGATCATTATCGAAGGCGATACAGCCATGCCAGGTAGTGAAATGACCAAAGGTACCATTATTGTGAAGGGAACAGTCACAGAGATGATGCCTGTATATCAGAACGAAGGCATTGAGGCAATAGATGGTGTGGAATATACTAAATATGTGGGAGATGTGTCGGTTGACGGAGCAGGTGAGCTGTTCGTTAAATAGGTAGATGAGATTTTAAAGGGAGTGGGGGCTCTCCTTTTTTTTACGGTATTTATTTTAGAACAAAACTCCGGTCGGATTTTCTTGACTGAAGCTTCGAATCTTCATCTTCACTTAGCAGTAAAACGTTTTGAGATCCACTTCTCCATCTCGATTATAATAAACCCACCAAATGCAAACAACATAATCAACCACCACCAATCAAGCGGTATTGGTGCTGTTTTTAGTAGATTAAACCTGGTATTAGGTAGAACATACACAATAATAAGTTGAGACACAATAGTAACACATATACCTAACCATATCCACTTATTTGAGATAGGACTAAACGTGAATGCAGATTCGGTAATTGATCTCGCAGTAATAAGATAAAAAATATGTATCATTATCACAGTGGTAAATGCAG
>MZXQ01000209.1:10827-10978 GCA_002926195.1 Candidatus Methanomarinus sp. HR1
AATAAAATATTGCAAATCCGGATATTACTACAAGTAAAGATACCAGTCCGACCTTTTTAAAGAACGGAGGTTCAGTGATCTGTTCATCCGAATCTCTTGGAGATTGATTAAGCAGGCCCTTTTCCATAGGTTCTTTGATTAACGGCAGTGC
>MZXQ01000208.1:0-626 GCA_002926195.1 Candidatus Methanomarinus sp. HR1
ATAACGCCCTAAATAAATATTCCATATTTCTCTTAAGAGCGTTAGTTCGAATAATTCAACAAAATCTAAAAATTACCAATTTACCCACAACAAACCTCCCATCACAATATTATCTCAATATCCAGCTGCTCAGCCAGTTCCTTATACCTATTCCGTATAGTTACCTCAGTAACTCCTGCAACCTCAGCAACTTCCCTCTGTGTCCTGCGGTCTCCACACAGGATACTGGAAATATAAATAGCCGCAGCAGCTACACCCGTTGGCCCGCGCCCTGAAGTAAGCTCCTTCTCAGCCGCCTGCCTTAATATTTCCACACCCTTGGACTGTACCTCGCCATGTAAATTAAGCCCTGAACAGAATCTTGGTATATAATCAATAGGCGACGTAGGCATAAGCTTAAGCCCAAGTTCCCTTGAAATAAACCGGTATGTACGCCCGATCTCCTTCCTGCTTACCCTGGATACCTCAGCAATTTCATCCAGTGTACGCGGTACATTACACTGCCGGCATGCAGCATATAATGCAGAAGCAGCTACGCCTTCAATACTACGACCCCTGATCAGGTTCATATCAACAGCCTTCCTGTAGACAACAGCCGCTGTTTCCCTGACATTCCTGGAAAGACC
>MZXQ01000208.1:700-2096 GCA_002926195.1 Candidatus Methanomarinus sp. HR1
GTAGACAGACCTTTATCATGGATAGTATAGGTCATGGGTGCGCCTACTCTGCTTCTCTTCATACGCTGGTCATGGTCAAATGCCCTCCATTCCGGTCCCTGGTCAATAAAATCCGAATCAACTACGAGACCGCATTCATTACAGACCAACTCTGCCCTCTCATAATCATGAACCAGGTTACGGCTACCGCATTCCGGACAGTCTAACTTAGGTTTTTCGAATCCCCCTACCTTTCCTTTTTCTTTTTTAAGGCGTATACTTTCACGTATCTTGGATCTCTCTGATACTTCAACTTCTTTCTCTTTCTCTATTTCTATCATCTGTTTATATCCCCTCAATGTTTCTAATATTATTTAACATAAACATGACTATCTCTTAAGTCTCTAAGATTCTCATCTGCAATATTTTTTGATATCCTTACTGAAAAATAGGGGTTGGTTACAGGTCCTAAAATATCATTTACTTTCCCTATTCTGTTCATTTTTTGATCAAAAACGATACTATTTATTGCAGGTAATTTCAAATTTTTTTTATTGTTATCCTGTTTTTTTCCCCCACTAACGATTATATTTCTATGACTGGAAATATGCTGTACAGTCCCTAATATTTTCAACTATGCACCTCTACGTAAGTATCTATTTCAATGGACTTATAGTATTTAAAGATATCGCAAACAATTTATTTAGTGTAACCTATCACTGTTAAAGGCTTCGAGACTAATGCTTCATAGGCACGTTTTTCACTTAATCCTGCGCCCAATGCTACTTTTTTTGCAATTTCATCAGTCAGTAGATCATCCGGCGAATGAGAATCGCTTCCTATAACCAGATCAGCACCTACTTCCTCTGCTATTCTGGTAACATGACCATTTGCCCTGTTATGTCCACAGCGTGAACTGATCTCAAGACATACCCCCAATTGGGCAGCAAGTACTGCATCATCCTTTGATATCAATCCCGGATGTGCCAGGATATCAACACCCGCTTCAATAGCAGCCCGATTCGTACCTGGTATCACTGGCTCAGTAAGTGTCTCTCCATGTACTAAAACGATCCTTGCACCAAGTTCTCTTGCCTTATTGACCAGTTTTGAGATCTTTTGAGGCGGTACATGTGTGATCTCTACACCGGCAAGTACCTGTATGTCCCATACATCTTCAAGATAAGCAGTCTTCTTTATTCCATTTAATACAAATTCGATATTAGAGAAATCCACATGATCAGTAATAGCTATGGCTGAATAACCATTTACCACTGCTCTTCGTACAAGCTCACTGGGAATCAGTTCACCATCACTGAATATGGAATGTGTGTGTAGATCTATCATAATTAGTATATAACAGCGTGAAGGATTTTATAATTACCGAAAATTGCACAATACGTATCCGCTCAAAAAG
>MZXQ01000208.1:2124-6381 GCA_002926195.1 Candidatus Methanomarinus sp. HR1
TCATACTAGTTCCTCTATTACACTAATGTATAAGATTCGTATTCATGGCAGAGGCGGTCAGGGAGCCAAAAAGGCAGCCAAGATCATCGGACAGGCTGCATTTGATATGGGAAAACAGGTACAGGATTTTGCCCTATACGGTGCCGAACGCCGGGGTGCACCTGTTATGAGTTTTGTAAGGATCGATGATAACCCCATACTGGAGCGTGGTTATATTGATGATCCTGATGTAGTCATAGTACTTGATAAGGCACTGCTTGAGATTGTCAATGTATCTGCCGGTCTGGATGAAAACGGGTTATTGATCATAAATTCAGAACATGAACCTGTACTGGATACTCCTGCTGTGGTAAAACACATAGATGCCACTACCATTGCCTTGGAGATAATCGGAAAGCCGATCTTCAATACTATAATGCTGGGTGCTCTGGCAAAATTCACTAACATTATTTCTAAGGATGCACTTGATAGAGCTGTAGAAGAGGAACTCTCAAAATATCCGGATAAAATTATCAAAGCCAATAAAGATGCTGTGAAAAAATGCTATGAGGTGGCGTAATGAGAGAGGAAGAATTGATATACAAAGGCATACATGGTATCCCCGTCATCCTGGAACCTGGAAATGCTGCCAGGGTTGATAGAAGTTCATGGAGGCTTGTTCGACCTGTTTATAATAAAGACAAGTGTATCATGTGCAAGATATGTTATACCTACTGTCCTGATTCTGCAATTACCTGGACAAAAGAAGGTCCGGTAATAAACCTCACATCCTGTAAAGGATGTATGATATGTGTGGAAGAATGTCCAACTGATGCAATGAGCGAGGAGAAAGAAGCATCATGAAACATATCCTTATTACAGGTAATGAAGCTGCTGCATGGGGTGCCAGACTTGTCGAACCACAATTTATTCCAACATTTCCCATTACTCCGCAGACAGAATGCATTGAGACCCTGGCACGCTGGAAAGTAGAAGGAGATCTGCCAGGCACAGATTTTGAAAGAATGGAATCCGAACATTCGGTCATGAGTGCGGCAATAGGGGCAGCCGCTGTGGGCGCTCGTGTATTCACTGCTACTTCGTCCCAGGGACTGATGTTGATGCATGAAGTGCTGTATATTGCATCAGGGATGCGTCTTCCTATTGTTATGGCCAATATTTCAAGAGGTCTTTCAGCACCTGTTACACTATGGTCTGACCATAATGATTTCCTTGACCAGAGAGACAGCGGATGGATCATGTTCCATGCTGAGAATAACCAGGAAGTGCTTGATATGATATTACAGGGTTACAGAGTGGCCGAAGACCCAAAAGTATTACTTCCTGTCATGGTCAATATGGACGGTTATGTGCTCTCATTTACCGATGAACCAGTGATCATCCCATCTTACGAAGATGTCAAACAGTTCATGCCTGCATATGATCCGCAGCATACCATAACTCCCGATCGTCCGGTAACAGTGGGTCCGCCGGTCATGGATGAATATACTGATTACAAAGCCCAGGCGCATCTGGCATCCCGTAATGCTCTAACAGTACTCAAAGATATACAGGACGATTTTGAAAAGATATTCGGTAGAAGATATCACACAGTAGACGAATTTATGCTGGATGATGCGGAACTGGTGCTTATCACCCAGGGTTCTATGAGTACAACAGCTAAAGCCGCTATACTGGAGATGCGGGAAGAAGGGGTCAAAGTCGGATTGCTGCGGCTTCGTGTGATACGTCCCTGGCCTGGTGAGATTATCTGCAAAGCTCTGCAAAATGCAAAAGCAATAGCTGTGATCGACCGCAATATAGCACCGGGAAAAGGCGGAATTATGCTCCCCGAGATCGTAGAGACACTCTATCATTCAAACAATAGACCGTTAGTATCAGGTTTCATTGTAGGACTGGGAGGCAAGCCGCAGACAGAAGCCAGGATCAAAGAGATCACCCGCAAACTTGCAGACGATCTTGCATCAGGCAGACCCAGAATTGAATGGAATGATCTGGAGGTATCGTAATGCAGCCAATCAAGAGTATTAAGGATATCCCCGAGCTCGACCTGTTTACAGGTGGATCTTCGGTTTGTGCCGGATGTGGTCCTTCTATGGGATTGAAGCTGGCATTAAAAGTCCTCGGTCCGAAGACTGTTATAATCAATTCTGCCGGATGTATGACACTCCTTCCGCTTTTCCCTAATACACCTCTTAAAGTAAGCTGGATACATAATGCTATAGAGAATGCAGCAACCACTGCTGCGGGTGCCAGACATGGCTTAGACGCACTTGGGTTCAAAGATATGAATGTGGTGGTCTATGCAGGAGACGGTGCTACTTATGATATAGGATTTGCATCACTTTCTTCAACTGCTATTAAGAATGAACGGGTCATTTACATATGTTACAATAACCAGTCTTATGGCAATACAGGGTTCCAGTGTACTACAGCTACTCCTTACGGTAGTGAGACCAAGACCACACCTCGCGGAAAAGAGAATCCGATAGGCAATACTAATATCCATAAGGATATGCTCAAGCTTATGGGTGTGCACAGGGTATATTGCGCTACGGCATCTTTAGCATATCCGGTCGATTTTTTGAACAAACTGAATAAGGCAAAAGAGAGAAATGGTTTTTCATATATTGAACTGCTCGGGACCTGTGCTACGGGGTGGAACTTTGATCCGAGATATACTATTAAAATATCCAGGCTTGCTGTGCGCTGTGGGATGTGGCCGTTATATGAGATAGATGATAGAAAACTGAGCTTGAATAAAGAATTTAAACAACTCAAACCAGTTGATGAGTATCTACAGCTTCAGGGACGGTACAAACAGCTTCCGCCTGATGGAGTAACTAAGCTTCAATCTCTTGTTAATGAGCACTGGGCCCAACTTAATGAATTTAACGCAAAGCGTTATGTATGACACTGTAATATATACATAAAGAGCTTTAATATGTGAAAATTATGAAATTTGAAGTAATTCCTGCAGTCGACCTTAAAGGAGGTCGTTGTGTCCAGCTGGTCCAGGGTATCCCGGGAACAGAGATGGTCTCATTAGATAACCCTATAGCTCAAGCGCTTAAATGGATTGACCAGGGAGCAACAATTCTGCACCTTATTGACCTGGATGGTGCAATTAAAGGAGAAAGGGTAAATGCTCATGTGATCGAAGCTATTCTGGATGCTGCGGATGTAATAATTGAAGTAGGCGGAGGTAACCGGACATCATCGGATGTAGAGGATCTTATCAGGCTGGGTGTGGATAGAGTGATCATAGGCACTGCGGCTGTTAATAACCCTGGTTTTGTAACTGAGATGTCTGATAAACACGGGAAGGCACATATCATGGTATCCCTGGATGCTAAGTATGGAAAAGTAACTACACATGGCTGGGCAAAATCATCTGTTTTCACACCGCCTGAGCTGGGTTCGCGGCTTGAAGAGGCAGGTGCTGGAAGCATACTTTTTACTAATATTGATACTGAGGGATTGCTGGAGGGGGTGGACCCCGCACCCACGGCCGAGCTTGTTGAAGCAGTGAATATCCCTGTTATCGCAGCAGGCGGAGTTACTACTGTGGCTGATATTAAGACTATTAAGCAGACCCGGGCAGCAGGAGCGGTTATCGGAAGTGCTCTATATACAGGACGGATATCCTTAAGTGAAGCTCTCCAGGCCGGACTTTAGATGTTCGAGGTCATTTATGTTAATACGGTTGTTGTTATTATCAATCCTGCTATTCATTAGCATACCTGTTATTAGTGCTGCTACTATCCACGGTACTATATTTGAATGGTCCACATTCGAGCCTCTTGATAATGCCCTGATAGAAGTGAACTCTACTCCTACCCAGTTTCGGGTTGCCACTTCAGGTATATATTCATTTAATTTACAGCCAGGGAACTACCTTATTACAACCTGTTATTACAGAAATGATAAACTTGAATATTATTCCCAGGATAATATAACAGTCACAGACCAGGAAGGTGACTACATATTTGATATACTGCTTTTTCCCATAGAAGATGGAAGTGTAGAAGATATACTGCCTGAAGAAGTTATTGAAAACATTACTATTGACATTAATGAGGAGAATATTTTTCCAAAATTCGGATGGGAGTATACGGCTTTTGCTCTTTTGGTATTCATCATTACTGCTATAGCTGCGTATTATCATTATAAGAGAAAGGATGATCAGGATATTGATGTGGTACTAAAACCAGAACCTGAACTGGAACCTGAACCCGTATCGCAGATAAAAACAGA
>MZXQ01000208.1:6386-6848 GCA_002926195.1 Candidatus Methanomarinus sp. HR1
CGGATCACTCAGAAGGACCTAAGGGGAAAATTAAGGTGCTCTGAAGCAAAAGTAAGTTTGATGATCGCAGATCTGGAAGCCAGGGGGCTGATCCAGAAGATAAAGAAAGGACGGGGAAATATAATCATATTAATTGGACAATGATGCGTTACCATCCATTATTGCCCTACAGATAGCATCTTCCAGATCATTCAGATACTCCTTTTGATGTAGACTTCCATATCCGAATTTTAGATCCGGCTGGTATAAGCGCTTCATCGTCTCTGCTTTTGGTATAATATCCACATCAATTCCACTAAGGTCTACAGCCTTTTCCATGGCTGATCGAAAATCTCCTATACAGTACGCGATCCTGTGTATGTAGTTATTGTTAGTCTTCTTGAGATACCGTGCCAGTCGCACACTTTCAATCCTAACAAATTCCTGTTTGATCTTTGGATTATCAGAGCGTCCAAGCATGAA
>MZXQ01000208.1:6936-7069 GCA_002926195.1 Candidatus Methanomarinus sp. HR1
TTTGAACACGGAACGAAAATACCAATATCTCTTTTCGGTGGTTCATAAACATTCAGGACCCATTCAACTGCTCTGATCATATCCGGGTGGTTGATTACGTTCTCGCCGCTTAGAGGTTCGTTTGAACGCTCGT
>MZXQ01000208.1:7104-10154 GCA_002926195.1 Candidatus Methanomarinus sp. HR1
TGCCAGCTCTGCCATTGTACCAGTAGCAAAGATCATTGTTGATAATCCACGCAGACTGGCTGATACTGAATTGTTTACAACCTCAGTTCCAAAGTCATATCTCAGTCCGGAATTTATTACAATAGATTTAGCAACTGTACCCATTGCCCCGATTTTATGTGGTTTTCTAATATCTACAAGATGTTGCACAATATCCGGAGGCATCATCTCCACACCGCCTTCTACTGCTCTGGGAGTCCGGACTATCCATATGACACCATTTGATGCTGTAGAAAGGTCCTGGCATCCATTATCATTAATGAGCGATACTACAGATTCTACCAGTTCAAGTACTGATAATGGTGTTTGTTCATAATTAAATCCGCGTAAGCGCAGTTCATTATGAGTCTGTATCGGCACCGGAACCTGAAGACTTGCATCATGTATCAGGGCCAGATCAGAAAAAATCTCTTCAGGAACTCCTTCTTTTATTACTTTACCATCTTTGATAACCAGGATATTGTCTGCCCAATCAGCAGCAAATTCCATTTTATGGGTACTGACAATAATAGTCTTTCCATCAGCATTAAGCTGGTCCAGTAATTCAATCATATCGGCCTGACCTGTAGGGTCGAGTCCTGAAAGTGGTTCATCAAATACTAAAATGTTGGGATCCATTGCAAGAACTCCAGCTATAGCTGCCCTTTTCTTCTGTCCGGTACTTAAATGATGAGGGGGCATTGACTCAAGTTCGCTTATTCCTACAAGCTGTAATGATTCGGATACTCTCTCTTCTACTTCTTCTTTTGAAAGCTTAAGATTCAAAGGTCCGAATGAAACATCCTGTTTTACTGTGGGTGCAAAGAGTTGATCATCCGGATTCGGAAAGACCATACCTACTGTTTTTCGTATCTGGCGCAATGAACTGGAATTATAACGCATAGGACTTCCATTTAACAATACTTCTCCTGATGTAGGTCTTAATGTTGCATTGAACAGATATAATAAAGTGGATTTGCCTGCTCCATTAGGACCGAGGATGGTAACTTTACTACCGCTTTTTATTCCAAGATCAACTCCCCGTAGTGCATGAGTTCCACCTGGGTATTGGTATTCTACATTTATAGTTTCAATTACATGCATAAGATCACACAGGGATAATGATATTAAGATAAATAAGCACCAGTTCAAAACCCACCAGTCCGAAAAGGAATGTTTTGGAAACGGGTGGGTCTTCTACCAGCACGCGGATGGTACCATCATAACATCTGGAATCCATGGCTATAAGTGTACGCTCTGCACTATCCCAGCTTCTAATAAATAAGTTACCAGCCAGCATAGAAAGCGCATGGATTGACCCGGAAATATCACTATAGCCAAGGCGCATTTTTTGAGCATATTCCATACGCAGTGCTTCCTGCAGCATGACGAAAATATTCCGGTAGATAAGCATGGAGAGTTCGATAAATACTGCAGGTAAATGCAGCTTATGCAATAATACAAAGATATCAGCCATTGGAGTAGTGAGGGCTAAGAATAAAAGACATGTAACACTTCCAAGCATTCGTCCTGTTGAGATCAGGGCTCTTGAAAATCCGTCTTTAGTAGCTGTGAGTGTGAAACCAAATATATCTATAGAGAACCAGGGTTCAATCCCGAAAAAAAAAGTCATAGCTATGAGTGCTATCAATCCAAAACCTATTGGTGCTAACAGTAGTTTGATATAGAATTTCAATGGTATTCGGGCCCAACCGACAGTCACTATTATCATAATGACAAATATCAGTAGAGGAACTATGATAGATGTGGAAAAAACGCATACGAGAAGAGTCATGCATGAAAATAGCATTTTCGACTTCCCGGATGCGTTACTTAAGTTATTATTTACTGCATAATCTTCCAGAAGTTGCATGATCTTTTATTTTGTTCATGTTTCCTGCTTTTTTAAAGCATAATAGTATCCGAAGAAAAGACCTATGATCAATGCTCCGATCGCTGCCTGTAAACTGAACAACATGCTCTCGATCTCACCGCTTGGAGGCTCCCATATAGATTCAAACCAGGGCTCATAATTAGGATTGATCACAATTATCTGATCTCCGGCCTCACCATCGGCTCCTCCCCATACTTCTTCTTCCTCTTCTTCTACTTCCTCCTGAGCAAGGCATATAGGCTGTACTGATACTATCAACACGGCTATAAGCATGAGTATTAATGATAACAATTTGCTTCTCATGAACTCACCGCTTTTGTAGTTACATTCAACTGATCAGTAATATCTCCTCTGACCTGAATGATATATTTCATGATCAATGCTGTGAGCAGACCTTCAAAGATAGCCAGAGGTATCTGGGTGATAGCAAAGATCGTTGCAAAGATCTTGAATGATTCCATGAACCCACCGTCTATTGCAGGGAATGCCAGTGCGAGCTGTATTGATGTGGTCACATAAGTAGCCCAGTTTCCCAGAGCTGCAGCAAAAAAGACTGCAATTAAAACGCCCAGGTTGACTTTTCGGCATGTTTTGAAGACTATATAAGCAACTACCGGACCAACAATACCCATAGAGAATACATTGGCTCCAAGTGTGGTTAATCCACCATGTGCCAGAAACAGCGCCTGGAAAAGTAATACAATAGTAGCCAATACAGATGCGATTGCAGGTCCGAAACAAATGGCACCCAGACCGGTACCTGTCGGATGTGAACAGCTACCTGTAACTGAAGGCAGTTTCAGAGCAGATAGTACGAATGCAAATGCGCCAGCCACTGCAAGTAGTGATTTGGTTTGGGGTTTTTCTTTTATTAATTTATTTAATTTTATTATTCCATATACCACTACGGGCAAAGAGATTGCGAACCAGAATGCCGCCCACATTGGCGGTAGAAATCCTTCCATTATATGCATATAATTATAATACCTCCTTAATAATGATTATAACGGGTAGGAGTTGTGAATGTGGTATTATATAAATCTACGTTTTAAGCTAATAGTTATAAGCTATATAGGTGATGCATGGATTCCCATTGAAAAGTGACCCCATTTTTATGTGGGAATTCTCATACCTCTAT
>MZXQ01000208.1:10204-14130 GCA_002926195.1 Candidatus Methanomarinus sp. HR1
GTTGTGTGATTGTCTACCTCAAAGGTATCAGGGAATGAACATTCATGTATCAACAGGTCAATGCCGTCACTGGCTCTGGCAATATCTTCAACCGGTTCAGTATCTCCTGTATATAACATTGTACGTCCGGATAGAGATATTAAAAATCCCAATGATGGCAGAGCATGAACAGTGGTAATACATACAATTTCCAGTCCATCCAACTTAACGGTCTGCCCGGATGAGAGTTCATTAATATGGATATCTATTTTATTTTGCATATAAGAGTAGGCGCATAAAAGGTCATTCCACCACTTTAGCGTACCAACCGGACCCCACAGGTTGATCCTGGTCACATCACACAGCCAGTTGGCCTTAACAAGAGATAAAAAATCTGCACAGTGGTCAAGGTGCAGATGGGAAAGAAATACATTTTCAATACTTGTATGCTTATACGGACTTTGATAAATGCGCTGTAGTACACCGCTTCCACAGTCAAATAGCACAGGTCCGTTAGCAGTATCAACAATCAGTCCGGACTGTACACGTTCGTTTTGTGGTATACCTACTCCGGTTCCAAGTAGTGTAATATTCATACAATCACCTATCTCTAAAGTAAACCCAATAGCATTTATATAATTGCTTAACTAATGTTCGCTCAATGAAGCAAAGTCCAAATGCTGTTGTAAAAGTCGGAGGAAGTCTCATTGATTGTATACCTTTACTTATACAGCAGATAGACACCTGGGCCGCTGCACGACATCAATCTATATTGATCGTACCTGGTGGTGGTATATTTGCCAATAGTATCAGGACGTTCCAGCAATCTTTCGGTATTTCTGACAATGCCGCACACTGGATGGCAGTACTGGCAATGGAACAGTATGCTTATTATATCCTGGACCGTATAGACATCAGATTCATTGACAACCTGGATGAATTTAAACCGGGTGCAAGCATTCTGCTGCCATATGGGCTGCTAAAGCGTGATGATCACGGTCTTCCTCATTCCTGGGATGTGACCTCTGATACTATAGCAGCATGGGTTGCACAAAGAACAAGCAGCAGGTTAGTTAAAGCCACAGATGTAGATGGTATCTGCATAAGTGGTGAATTGCAATCCCGTATCTCTTCCAATGAGCTGATGGATATGGAAAAGACCTGTGTGGATACGGCACTTCCCGGATTTCTTACACGTTATTCAATGGACTGTATTGTAGTAAATGGTAAATATCCCGATCGGGTCCTGGCTGTCTTAGCAGATGAAACTGCAATAAGTACTGTTATTATCGGAAGAGCAAGATTTAAGCCAGTATAATCATACTACTACCAGATATTCGAAGGAGAATCATGACAATGACATCAAGAGCAAAAAATTGTATATCATGCGGAGTAAAATTAATTGAAAAAGGATATGTACGTTTTCCATGTCCTTCATGCGGCAAAGAAATAGGCAGGTGCACTATGTGCCGACATCAAAGTAACGTATACACCTGTCCAGGATGCGGGTTCCTGGGGCCCTGAGGTGATAATATGGGACAAGTAGCAGCTAAGATACAGATCATGCCTGCAGGAGTAGAGACCGACCTGGAAGCCTTAAAAGAAAGACTTACAAATGCCATACCCGTTGGAGTGAAACTTCACGGATTCTCAGAAGAACCTATAGCCTTTGGTTTAAAAGCAATCATTGCCGTAGTGCTTGTAGGCGATGTAGAAGGCGGTACCGAATCAATAGAAGAGGCTTTTGCGGCTACGGATGAGGTGCAGAGTGTTTCAGTCCTTGAACTGGGGCGGTTGTAAAAAACTTAGAGTTTAAGATTTTATCAGCTTGTCAGGGCTCGTAGATCAGGGGTAGATCGTCACGTTCGCAACGTGAAGGCCGCGGGTTCGAATCCCGCCGGGTCCACTTGACTATCTGCATAATGCAGGTTATCAAAGTATTTATCTGGTTTGTTACCAATAGTTTATAGTTTACTATGTCTGAGAAATTTTTTACCGTTATTCTGGATATGCTTAAAGAGCAACAGCTCTCTATTAGTGCGATCTCCCGCGAGCTTAAGACAAAAGGATATGACATTCATAGGTTGATCATTACCGGATACTTAAGGGCATTATATGATACTGGCTACCTTGAAGAAACAGAAATTCCTCCTTCAAAAGTTTATATTTATAACCACAAAAAACAACAGAAAGATATCTACATAATATTAGAAGACCGGCTTAAGGATGTGGATCCTGAATACAGATATCCGGTAGCAGTATACATTTTAACTTCGCTGTTCAACAGACCGTGTTTTAGATATGAATTAAACCTGATCGGAGTGATTCCCGGATCAAGTCATCATGTCAAGGAATCAAAAGGTGAGTTGATCAAGAAATTCAGAGAGGATATTACCCGGTTTGAGATACCTGCAAATGATAAAGCTTATGAGATTAATAGTAATGATGCAAATGTTATTTCAATGGGTTGCAATGTTATTTTTAGCATTATAAAGGACACCATGGACATGACCGGGCTCAAATCCAAATATCATTCCACCCAGATATGGGAATATGATCGGGATAAGCCTGTTGTAATAGAATGATTAATTGATTGATCATGTCAGTGATATCACTTCTATCTGATTTTGGAAGCGTATATCCTGCCCAGATGAAAGGTGTTATACTAAATATCGATCCGACCGCTGTTCTTGTTGATATTGCCCATGATATTCCACCTCAGAATATTGCAGCCGGAGCCTTTGCTTTAATGATCACTATACCTTATTTTCCAGAGGGCACGATTCATTTAGCTGTTATTGATCCCGGAGTTGGAAGTGACCGCCGTCCAGTACTGGTAGAATCAGGGGGACATCTGCTTGTTGGTCCTGATAATGGGCTGCTTATACCGGCAGCTTACCGGCTGTCGCAGGATATAGTAGTGCGCAAGATCACGAATGAGGATTTGTTCTCAACTGTTTCCTTCACTTTTCATGGACGGGATATCTTTGCTCCTGTTGCAGCCTATTTATCAAATGGGTTAAAACCTTCGGATATCGGTGAAGAGATAAAGGATTATGTGAAACTTGATTTTGCTACACCGCAGGTTAAAGACAAAAGAGTCTTAGCCCGGGTCATCTTTATAGACGGATTTGGTAATCTCATTACCAATATATCAGGTGAACACATACTTAATTTTTTTAACTATAATGATAAATTGGTAGTAGAAAATAGAATAATTTCTCTTGTACATACGTATACACAAGTAAAAAGTGGTGAGATGCTTATGCTTATTGGCAGTCATGGATACCTGGAAATATCAATTAATTCCGGCAATGCTGCTGCACAGCTGGGACTTGGGATAGGAGATCAATTATGGTTAAGCGCTCATCAATAATCTTAGCAGGCGGTCGGGGTAAACGGATGGGCGATCAGGAAAAAGCCCTGCTGCAATATAAAGGCAGGACATTGATAGAACATATCATCGATGTACTTGATCCTCTGGTTGAAGAGATAGTGGTATCTGTTAGAGATGCCAGGCAGCAGAGTTTACTGGAACCGTACATAAAGGATCGAGTAGTGGTAATGGACCAATTTAGAGGTATCGGACCGCTGGCAGGTATTGTGGAAGGATTGAGGACTGTGAATGGTAAATATACTTTTTTAACTGCCTGTGATATGCCGCATCTGAATGCCTGTGTGGTGGAGCTGCTTTTTAAAACGGCAATTGGGCATGATGCAGCTTTGCCCGTACATGATAATAAGAGGTTTGAGCCTCTACATGCTGTCTATTGTAGTGGACCTATGCTGGCTGCGACGCAAAAGGCTATTGAAATGAATGAGGGGTTTATACTGGCGCCGATTAGTGAATTGGAGGATGTTGTTGTAGTTGGTATGAAAGAGATACAAAAAATAGATGCAAAGCTTGGTACTTTTATTAATGTTAATACGTGGGAGGATGTGGAAAA
>MZXQ01000208.1:14218-21898 GCA_002926195.1 Candidatus Methanomarinus sp. HR1
CGTATCCTTTTTTTTCTAGCCTTTATAACCTTTGGAATAGGAGATGCACTAACTGGTGCATTATTAATGAGTACAAAAGGAATTCATGCCGAGTCGAATAATTTTTTTAGATATTTGTATGAAACTCATGGTCCGGGTGGATTCATTACTATAAAACTCACACTTACTGCTGTCCTTTTAATAGCTGTCTTTATAATTTACCGCCAATCAAATGGCGGAAGTTACTGGATGACAACCGGTTGGCTGGTGGCTCTTTGTATGGGTGGCATTATGGCAATTACAGCAAACCTGCAGGCTGTTATGGGCCTGGCCCATATGGGCCCGACTGATATCATATTATTGTATTTTATTTTAACAATTTTATTCATTCAAGCCGGAGATCTGATAGATAGAAAAAAACCAATATTTTTATTTAATAAACTACATTCTATCCTCCCATGGAACCATTGTACCTAAAAGACTGCTATCTAAAGGAATTTGAAGCCACTGTAAAAAACGTAAAAGATGATAATTTCATAGTACTGGATAATACCGCCTTCTACCCTGATTCAGGAGGTCAGCCTTATGATACTGGCATTTTAATCAGAAAAGATCAAGAGTTTCCTGTGGTCTATGTTGGTAAGTTCGACAGCGTAATCAGCCACGAAATATCAATACAGGGATTGTGCCCAGGAGATATTGTAAATGGAATTATTAATTGGGAGAGACGCTACCTTTTCATGAAATATCACACGGCCTGCCACATTCTAAGCGCGATCATCCACAACGAAACCGGTGCACAGATCACAGGCAACCAGCTTGGTGATAAAAAAACAAGAGTGGATTTTTCACTTGAAGATTTTGACAGAGAATTAATACAATCATATGAATCCAGGGTGAATGAGGTCATTGACCAGGGCAGACCTGTTAGTATTAATATCATGCCCAGGGAAGAAGCCTTTAGTATCCCGTCTGTAGTTAAGCTAAAAGATGCCTTTCCTCCTGACATACAACAGATAAGGGTTATAACAATATCCGGAATTGACCAGCAGGCATGCGGAGGAACTCATGTAGCTAATACCAACGAGATACCTCATATTGAAATATTTAAGGCTGAGAATAAAGGTAAGAACAACAGAAGAATATATTTTAGATTTATTGCCGATCAGTCCATATAGGAGATACTGATGTCTGATAATGAAGTAGAAGATTTTGTCATAGAATTTGAAAAAAAAGCCCAAAACATAAAAAATGAAATTGATCGGTCTAAGAAATACAGAGCAGGTGTCGTTGCACTAGCGCAAAAGGCCGTTACTTCTAATGATATAAGCTATCTGAAAGAAGCCATACGATTTACAGATCATATCATTGATGTAAATAATCGATCCAGGGCTTTTGTGGATATTATTAAAGCTACTGCAAAAATAGCGCAAGAGACAGCTGATATAGAGCTGGTCAAATGGTCGCTTGAACTATCAGACAATACTCTTGAGGGGCTTGATAGAAGTCATGCGCTTGAGATTACAGGCAGTGCTTTTATAAATGTAGGTATGTTAATGGATGATCCTGCTGTAATAGAAGATTCAAAGAAGCTTGCAGATACTATAGAATATAATACATACCGCTCTATGGCCTGGAGGGATATTGCCAGGACCCTGCACAGCATGGATGAATCATCCGGTTCCCTGACAGCAGCAAATAAGGCTCTTGATATTATTGATTCTTCTAATGGTATTCGCCATATAATCTACAATGCATCTGCTTATGTTGATCTTTCAAAACTATTTATTGAATTGGGGCATGTGGACACTGCCAAAGAATGTTTAATAAAGGCCCGTGAGTGTGCACAGAATTTGGAAGATGAGTTCGACTTATCTTCGATTTATCAGTCTATTGCTGAAGTACAGGCAAGGATTGGTATAAGAACAAAAGACAGGATATTATTCAAAGCGGCAGTTGATTCTTTTAACAAAGTGACACAGGAGTTCTATAGATCATCTACCAGACAAACACTTATCAATATTTTCATTGGTGCTGGTGAAAACGAATTAATTAAACAGATTGGACAAAAATAATAATAAACACAATAACAAAAACAATAAATATCAATAATTTAATATTATACCTCAATAATGAAATATCAAATTAGATTATATGTTGATATTTTTTGGGGGATTATATAAAGTGACTAAATTGTTAGATGCCTTATTTTTTTCTGAAAAGAGAAAAAACCTGGTATTATTTTTAAGAGATGAAGCTAAGAACCTTACTGAAATTAAAGATTCACTTGACGTGAAAGCTCCTGCGATAATCCCTCAGATAAGGATTCTTGAGGAGAAAAAAATAATTATTCAGAAAGGCAAAGAGTATTTTTTGACTGATATAGGCCAAATACTTGCAGATAATTATGTGTATTCTCTCATTGATATACTTGACTTGGTAGAAAACAATCAACAATTCTTTGATACCCATGATCTATCAATGATTCCAAAAACTCTATTAAAACAATTACATAAATTAAAAGGATGTAGGGTGGATCTAGTAGATCCGCAAAATATGTATGAACCCCATCGTTTATTTATTGAGAATTTGTCAACATCCAAACAGATCAACGGAGTTACACCTGTTTTTAATCCATCATATCCTGATTTTTTTCTACAGCTGGCTATGCAAGAAAAAGAAGTCATATTGATCCTTACACCTGAGGTTTACCAAAGAACAGAAGCTGAATACCACAATTTAATAAAAAAATTTCACGATCTTAATAATACACAAATATATATACATACTGGTAAATTAAACGTGGCTATGATGGTCACTGATCACTATTTCTCATTTACGCCTTTTTTTAAGGATGGAAGTTATGACTCTCAAAGAAACCTGATTGGTACTGAGTCTTCTGCTATATCCTGGGGAACAAAATTTTTTAATTATTTACTGAATAATTCTAATAAATTATAAGTTCATATTATTATTGTTTTAGATAACGTTTTTAATCCGACAGCTAGATAGAATTCCCATCTATAAAACAATTGATATGATGCATTCTTTATTCCTGATCCAGTATTACTATTGATCGATGATCTTGTAAAAAAGGAAATGTAGATCACACCCGAAAAAAAACACGATAATAATATGATTATTTCAAATTCTAACATTCCCATTACCATAATAATCGCTATTATTACATGCTCAATCATATGGATTCTCATTAATAAACATCTTGTTTTCTTCTCCCCAAAATAGATAGGTAATGTCATCAATCCCGCTGATTTATCTCCGGTAACATCAGAAAAATCATTCATTACAGTATTTATAAAGGTCTTTATAAAAAGAAAAGAAAAAATCGATATGGCAGCAATCGGGTCTGAGTGCCCCTTCATAACGATCCCTGTAATAAATAATCCCCAGGTTAATGCTACTATCAGGTTCTTCATCCCCATGCCTCCTTTTAACGTAAAAGAATATTTACCTATTACAATCTTTTTGCTGTATAAGTATCCTACAATAAAAGGAATAACCACAATCAAGATAAGATCATGTAAAAATAGTATCAATATGCCGCAGATAAAGGACAATGCACAAAAAACATAAGCAATATCCTTCCTTGCACCTGTTAATTCTTTTCGGTTTATATTATCTTCATCTCCTCCTTTGACCCTATCAAAGGTATAAATAGCATATACAATTAAAAAAACTGCAGCGATATTACTAAATATCATATCATGTCCTATCAATAAATATGCTATATAAGTCCGAAAAGCACCAGAAATTGCAATCATAACTGAAGATATGAGCAATTTAGCTGTTGCAAGTACCCCACTCACAATACATAATATACCAATTATTAGTTATTATTTCGATCTGATTGTAATATTACAATCTGATTATAATGCTACAATCTCAATGAAATCCCGATATTCGTTTGAAATATATATCATTGTAGCATACTACATATTGCTCAGTGTGGAGATAATCACACAAAAGCAAATCGAAAATTCGAGCGGACGAGGAGTAGGGGTTAGTTTCATCTTGTCCTTTTTTTTTTTATAATTGTAACTATTCAGCTATACATAAACGTCATCGATCAGCTAGACAGTCCGATAATAGTTAGTTAGTTACATACATTTGTTAAATCACAAGGAAATCAATAGCAACAAACCAAGTAAAACAAAATCCTCCCTCTGGTCGNNATACTTGATATACTATAAAAAACGGAGACATGTATTGGCAGAGAAATAATTTATTCTTATTTTCCCCAGAAAGGTTTTCCTTTTCGTTTGATCTCAAGGAAACTCTCAAGTGTTTTTAATTCATCCGGACTCAGGGACCCGATCAATTCCTGTTCCACGATCTTAGCATGTTTTTCAGGTATATCAATATATAGCAATTCTCCTTCTTTGATATGCCGGCCTACTACCGGTCCATCAATGGATACGGCAACCTGTGAGCCCAACCTTGCTTCACTTACGTTCTCACCTTTGTCCTGAATACCTTTGATCAATCCCACATTAATACCATTTTCTTTCATCACATTAAGCCTGGTCCTTATGATCCCGCCTTCCACTTCTACACCCACTACTGCGGGTTTATTCTGGCGGAATGTATGGTTCAAAAGTAATCTGAACCGGCCCGGCCTGATGACAGCTTCACTCTTCTGTTTCTCGCTTAATAATGTGACTTCTTCTACATGATCCGTATAATCATCTACCAGCTGGTAGATCACTTCACTGATAAATAATTTCACATCGCAATTCATGAGTTCTTCCAGGGCATCAGGGGATATATCCACATTAAATCCGAGTATCACCGAATATAGGGGATCCTCCTGAGCTTGCGCTTCAACTATATCCCGTTTGGATATGTTTCCCACATCTGCCTTTCGTATTGGGATCTCCTGAGCTTTTAATTCATTGACCAGAGCCTCAAGGCTGCCTATAGTATCTGCTCTGATGAGTATTCCGGTATTATCTGTTTTAATCCTGGTCTGTTCGATCTCTGATCTGATCTCCTGTGATATCTCATCAGCAGTATCTTTAGTGACAACCTTAATAGGCGCACCTGAGATTGCTCTGTCCAGCCCGGGTGCGGATATTTTCAGACCGGCAGCCGCAGTTACATGTTTGATATGCTTAAACTTCTCTTCAGTCCTTATCTCGGAGAGTGGTCTTGGTTTTAATAGTGCTCTGGTTTTGGTGATTATAGGATCGTCCAGCGTACCTGCGACAATCATATCTCCTACTGAGATCTCTCCATCGTACAGGATCACATCCAGGGTTGTGCCCAGACCACGTTCTTCTTTCAATTCAAGCACTACACCCAGTCCCGGGCCTGTTGCATGATACTCCAGGTCTGTTTCCAGGAATTTTTGAGCCAGTCCCAGCAGGATAATAAGCAGATCGGATAATCCTTCTCCTGTCACAGCACTAATTGGTATAACTGCAATATTATTTTGAAAATCCCTGATCCTATCGTACCGGTCAGAACTAAAACCATGATCATATAACTTGCCCACGATCTCATAGAACTTCTCATCCAGGTGTGACCTGATATGTTCGGGTTGTCTATTATAAGAATCTACGAATGGTGATCCGGCCAGTGGGTTCCAGCCATGGATCCTGTCAATCTTATTAGCAGCTACAACAAAAGGGGTTTTATACCGTCTGAGGATACTAATTGCTTCAATGGTCTGGGGCTGGAATCCTTCATTTATATCTATGATCACTATTGCCAGATCAGCCAGGGCTCCCCCTCTGGTACGCAATGTAGTAAATGCATGGTGACCGGGTGTATCAATAAAAAGTAATCCGGGAACCTTGAATTTGCCTTTGAATGCTTTACCACAAACACGGTTTATTATCTTTATAGGTACTTCAGTTGCACCTATATGCTGGGTGATCGCTCCCGCTTCACCTTCTGTAATGGCAGTACCCCGTATCTTATCAAGTAAACTGGTCTTGCCATGATCAACATGGCCCATAACACATACGATAGGAGTACGAAGATTTTTTTCTTTTGCCATTGATCTATCCCCACTAACAAATTAATTCACCCGCTTTCAACAGCTATTCATAGAGCCATTGTTCATCTATTCTCATATAATCTGAATGATCGGATTCATTGAAGTGAATAGCGATCTCTCTTTTTGCAGATTCTATAGAGTCAGATGCATGTACTATGTTTCGTCCTGTTTCAAGTCCGAAATCACCGCGGATGGTTCCTATAGCAGCTTCTTGTGGGTTTGTAGCTCCGTTTATTCCACGCATCACCGTCACTGCATTTTTGCCCTCAACTATCATGGAAACCGATGGTCCGCTGGTAATAAAATCTATCAGTGATCCAAAGAAATCCTTACTCTTATGTTCTGCATAATGAGCTTCGGCAAATTCTTTACTTAGAGTACACATTTTCATGGCAGTAATCTTAAGGCCACGTTTCTCTATTCGTAAAATCACCTCGCCTATAAGGCCTCGCTGCACTCCATCCGGTTTGATCATTATATAGGTTTGCTGCATTTTATTCTCAACCTAATGCTATTGATAAATTCACTGTGATTTCAATTTACGATATTCGCTGGTCCATTTGACACGTCTGGGTATCCTGCCAAGCCGCATATTCTTTTCACATTTACTTGAGCAGAAATATAATACAGTACCATCTTTCTTTACAAACATTTTTCCGGTACCTATGGATATATCGCCACTACAGAAAGAGCATCTGCGCATTTCCATTCAAATCACCGTGTTGCTAATTTTTTTGCTTCCCTGGAGGTCTCAATAAGCATTAAGATATCTCCGACTCTGATAGGTCCTATACAATTTCGGGTGATTATACGTCCCTTATCCCTTCCGTCGAGTATCCTGCACTGGACCTGCATGGCTTCTCCATGCATACCTGTATTTCCTACGATCTCAATGATCTCGGCCGGAAAGCCTTCATTACCTGTCATTATCCTTTCCTACTTTAATGCCTGGGTCTTATTGATAACATCATCAATCAGGTCTTTTGCTTTACCTGTTTCTAAAATAACTGCCGAACTACAGCCCACTTTTAACCCACATGCAGCACCCAGTTCTTTCTGGTTTTTTACAAAAATATAGGGAATGTTCTTTTCTTCGCATAGAGGTGGAAGATGAGCCACAATCTCCGGAGGGGTGATATCTTCACAGATGTAGATCAATTTAGCTGTACTTCGTTCTGTCGCTTTTGTAGCTTCGTTTGTACCCTTGCGTATTTTACCCGTATCCCTGGAAAGTTCCAGTGCTTCAAGGGCACTATTCTCAAGTTCGGAAGGGACTTCAAATTTTACATAGATTGGTTGTGCCATAAGTTTCATATCTCCTTCAGGATATTATATAATAATATACATATATGTATATTTTTTAATCCATCATCATTCATCGGTTTATGATTTGACTTTTCTACTACATGATAGGTAATATAACTATCGCCCCCCACTATATATACTATTTGATATCTTCAGTATTGACCAACAAGAAGTCTCCGCTTAGAACCACTTTCGTGATATTTACTTCAGTTGTCACTTCATATTGGGTAAAACCCCTCTCAAGGCCAGTTTCGGCAAGTTCATTAATATGTGAGGACGTCTTATTTGTAGGATTATAATATATTGTTGTCCTGGTAAAACTGTCATCATCATTTTTATGCATACCAAGATAATATAGATCTGCGAACGGTTCA
>MZXQ01000208.1:21997-22314 GCA_002926195.1 Candidatus Methanomarinus sp. HR1
ATACTGGCTGTCATTGGAAGGTACCCCGATATAATCGAATGTTACTACCTTTGGGTTCATAGTGTTTAGAAGTATGAAATCATTATTAAATGTCTGAGCTAAAAATAATTGTTCAGTAACAGTATTGTACAATACATCATCAGTAACACTGCTGTTTAATGGTACGACAATGGTCAGATTTTGCGATAACTGCTCGTTCCAGGGCTCAAAGGAAGTATCATTGATATATTCCATGTCAATGAAATAACTTGAATAAACATCCGTAGTAGACATTTGTAGTCCGTCTGAAATTGAACTGAAGCCGTGGGCTATTTGTT
>MZXQ01000208.1:22413-23805 GCA_002926195.1 Candidatus Methanomarinus sp. HR1
TCATTCCTCTTTAGTTCTTATGCAAGAGCATGTATTATATTTCTTTTGATGTAATTTATATTATTGACTACATAAGACTTAAATACAATGTATATAAATATACATTGATGTATAATATTACACATTAACATACATCACATTCCATACATTGAAAATTGGTGATAGAAATGCAAGAATTTATTCAAAAAATAATCAACAATGAAGATCTTACTTACACAGAGGCGCAGTCAGCCATCAGCAATATCTTCAGTAATGCTACAGATGCCCAGATCGGAGCTTTCCTCACTGCTCTTAAGATGAAAGGTGAGACAAACCAGGAGATCGCCGGACTGGCCAGTGGGATGAAAAGCGCTGCCAATACCATTGATCCAAGGGTTAGTGGCATACTGGTAGATACTTGTGGTACAGGCGGAGATGGTTCACACACTATTAATATCAGTACTGCAAGTGCTATTATAGCTTCGGCAGCTGGTGTACCTGTGGCAAAACATGGTAATTATTCCATCACTTCCAGATCGGGTAGTGCGGATGTACTAAAAGAACTCGGTGTGACCATAGATCTGCCGCCTGATAAAGTATCAGAATCTATTGAAAAGGTTGGTATTGGTTTCATGCTGGCCCCGGTATTTCATCCTTCCATGAAGAGAGTAGCCGGCCCCAGGAAAGAACTGGGAGTACGTACTGTTTTTAATATCCTCGGGCCACTGACCAATCCTGCAAATGCAAAATCCCAGGTAATAGGTGTGTTTGATGAGTCGCTCTGCATAACCATGGCAGAAGTTTTGCAAATATTAGGTACATCCAGGGCTTATGTGGTACACGGCAGCGGTCTGGATGAGATATCCAACCTGGATACGACTACTGTGTCAGAACTCAATGGGGGTACAATAGAAACCTACTCAATTACACCTGAAGAATTAGGAATTACCAGGGCATCAATATCAGATATTAAAGGAGGATCACCACAGGAAAATGCCGCTGATATCGTGAAATTGCTTAAAGGCCATAAAAATGCTAAACGTGATATAGTTATTATGAACTGTGCGGCTGCACTTGTAGTTGGGGAGAAAGCATCTGATATGAAAGACGGTATAGAATTAGCACAACAGACTGTTGATAGTGGTAACGCACTGGAAAAACTTAAGGCATTCGTGGAAATAGCAGGTTCTCCCGAACAGTTGAACACATATTTATAATTTTGTGAATGATCATGTCAGATCCACAGAATGTGATTGATTTTGTCCCCAGGATCAAGATATGCGGAATGAAAGATATGGATTCTGTTCAATTAGCAGTCCGCCATGGTGCTGATTGTGTTGGTTTTATAACTGAAGTGCCGGTAAGCACTCACCGCAGGATAGACAGGGAGACTGCCAGGGAACTGGCGGCTTC
>MZXQ01000208.1:23824-24898 GCA_002926195.1 Candidatus Methanomarinus sp. HR1
GAAGACTTAAGATCAATAAAAGAGAACACGCATACCAGGATCATCAAGACAATTCATGTCAATGAGGATACTGATGTCAGCAGTATTCTGCGTTACATTTCCAAAATTAGCGTGGTTGTTGACGCCATTCTACTGGATTCGAACGTCGGCGGCAGAAGCGGAGGAACAGGTGTCACTCATGACTGGACAAAAAGTAAAGGCATAACTGCACACTCGCCTTTACCTGTTATTCTGGCAGGTGGCCTGCATCCTGGTAATGTGGCAGAGGCAGTAAGGACTGTAGCCCCATATGGTGTGGATACGGCATCAGGTGCTGAAACTGACCAAAAGAAGGATGAAGAAAAGATCAGGCTGTTTATCAGGCATGCACGGGGTCAATAATATGAACGATATACATTTTGATCTAAGCCAGGATGAATTTATTAATCTGTCAAACAATGACAGGCCTGCTATCATCCAGCTTCGCATGAAGACACACTTAAACTGTTCTCCTTTTGAGCTGTACATTGCTATGAAACAGAATAACGGAGCAAATAATAGGTTTTCTTATCTGCTGGAATCAATGGAAAAAGAACAAAGACATGCACGTTTCTCATTTGTCGGGTCAGACCCTGATGCAGTGGTAACAGTAAAGGATAGAGTAGTATCACTGGAATATCCTTCTTACACTTCTATGATCATGCATGTGGAAAAGAACCTGTCCGGGATATGTAATATCAAGGAGACCGGGGATTGTATTGTTGGTGATATCAAGCCTGGTTTTGATACACTTGACGCTATCAGGTCTTCATTTCCTGCCTATGGTGTAAATCTTATAAACAGTACAGGCTTTGAGCGCCAGACCTTTTTAGGAGGTGCTATTGGCTTTAATTCATATGATCTGATATATGACTGCTGGCTTGATAGAGCGCCTGCTCATAGGTCTAATTTCCCGGATGCCCAGTTCGCACTGGTAAGCAAAACAGTGGTCTTCGATCATATGAGCGATACTATTCACCTAATACTAACACCGTTTATCGGTGAGGGAGATGATGCAGCTTCAATCTACCAACGTGCCAGGCAGGATGCTAATGA
>MZXQ01000208.1:24956-26745 GCA_002926195.1 Candidatus Methanomarinus sp. HR1
ATTGACGGTAATATCTTCCAGGTTGTGCTTTCGCGACGCTATGAGCAGGAGGCAAAACAGACACCAGTAGAACTATACCAAAGACTACGGAAAGTGAATCCCAGTCCATATATGTACCTGTTTGAGTTCAACGACACTGGTATTATAGGTGCCAGTCCTGAAACATTAATGACAGTATATGGCAGAAAGCTTATCACCAATCCGATTGCAGGTACTTGCCCGCGTGGTACCACTCCGCAGGAGGACCAACGTCTGGCGCAGGAGATGCTTAATGATGAGAAGGAGAGGGCAGAGCATGTGATGCTGGTAGACCTGGGGCGCAATGATGTAAGAATGGTATGTGCATCAGGAACTGTAAAAGTAGATGATTATATGAGTGTATTGAAATACTCTCATCTCCAGCACATAGAAAGTACAGTAAGCGGACAACTGCGCAAGGAGTGTGATCAATTCGATGCTACCAGGGCTGTATTTCCGGCAGGCACTCTATCAGGTGCACCTAAGATACGTGCAATGGAGATCATTGATGAGATGGAGACTGCTGCCAGAGGTATCTACGGTGGCGGAGTAGGTTATTATTCTATAAATGGCGATGCTGATTTTGCTATAGTGATCAGGACTGTGATCATACAGGCTAATAAACACTACATTCAGGCAGGTGCCGGTATTGTGGCTGATTCTGATCCGACCTATGAATATAATGAAACTGAACGTAAGATGGCAGCTATGATGAAAGCGCTGGGAGGCTGAGTATGAAAGTACTGTTTGTCAACAATAAGGATTCTTTTGTATGGAACCTTGTAGATTATGTCTCTATGTTTGAACCTGATACACTGGTAGTACCTAATACTATCAGTCTTGATGAGGTCAGATCAATTGCTCCTGGTGCTATAGTGATATCGCCCGGACCGGGAAATCCTCATAATCCTGAGGATATAGGTACTTGTATTGATATTATTAAGGCCTTTGGTCCTACTACTCCTACACTGGGTGTGTGTCTGGGTCACCAGGCTATAGCCTTTGCCTTTGGTGCAAAGATCATCCATTCACCCTCAGGACCTGTACATGGGAAGACTTCACAGATAATACATTCGGGTACAGGTATATATAAAGGACTTCCTGAGCTGATCACTGGAGGCAGGTATCATTCACTGGTTGTGGATGAATCCACTCTTACCAGCGGGCTGGAAGTGAGCGCAAGGACTGAGGATGGGATCATTATGGGCATCAGACACAGGCAGTATCCTGTGGAAGGGATTCAATTTCATCCTGAATCCGTACTTACGCCTGTGGGATTGAAGATCATAGAGAATTTTTTAACGATTGCTGATGCATTGATTCCATATTCAGGGTTTAATTCTAATTTGATTGCTTCAATGTAACAGTCACCAAAAACAGTAAAATTTATTGGATATTAATACAGAGGGAAATACGGATAGAATCAAATTAATAAAAAAGAGATGAATAAATATGGTTAAAGTGATAGTTTTCCACTATACTGATGATGGTAGGCTTCCAAAGCTCAGTAAGAATGAATTAAATGAGATTATGAAAAATATTTATCATGAGCTCAAGAATTACCCTGATGTTAAATTTAACGGGACCTATGTAGATAATGAAGGTAAAGGTATATGCGACTGGGATGCTCCCAATGTAGAAGTAGTAAATGAAATTTTAAATAAAGTATTGGGTGGACCCCCCGTGGATGGTGCTATAGAAGTAAAAAGAGTACTTTAGAATAATCTTAGTATAGAGAAGCGGTTAGTATCGAGTAGATCCCATCACCCAG
>MZXQ01000207.1:0-5195 GCA_002926195.1 Candidatus Methanomarinus sp. HR1
TGGGACACCAAACTCATGTTTGAAAACCATCTTAAAGAGCACGGTTTTGAAAGCCAGCTTATTCACCCCGGCTCAATTGGCTCGCCTTTTCTTCCTCGATTTAAATTGATGATCATCCCTACGGGTTTTGCCAATCCCGGATATTCAAAACTTTTGCCTTCCCTTATGTTGAATAAACACAGGATTGAGGGATTTGTAAACAACGGCGGAACGGCATTAGTTTACGGTCCTATGACTGAATATCATTCATATGACTGGCTACCTGTTAATATTGAATATATCCAGCGCTACGGACCTGTAAAAATTAAAAAACAATACCAGAGCAAGGCTTCAATGATCGTTGATAAACCTTTAGTGCAATGTGACGGTTTCTTTAATTCGACTGAGGGTGAGTGCATACTGCTAAACGAATCAGATGAAACAATACTGGTTAAGATTAACTATGGTGATGGACTGATCATTGCTACTACTATTCATGAATATCCTGCATCCGGATTTATCAGATGGGCTATTGATAGATCAAAAACTGTTAGTTTGTAGATACAGTGACATACCCCGGACTACAAGTCCTGATACAAACGGGTAATATCCGCTTCATGCTTACGCTTTGCTAATGCATCATTATACAGATGTCTGCATGTGTTAAGCGTAAATATTAACGCTGCTTCCTGGTTCCTGTTCGGGTATATCCGAAACTTATATGTTTTACGGTACATCTTCGGCAACATTAATATAGTCTTGATTATATATATGTTAGCTTATCCNNCTCGGATTAGAAATCCGAGGTCTTACTTGCGCCCCTGCGCCCCGTGGATAACACATATATCAATTAACCAACCAAAAGAACACAATGAACTCATTAACAAATATTCCCGGGATAGGGGAAAGAATTTCCCGGCGTCTTATAGAACATTTCAAATCCGAAGAAGCAGTTATGAATGCATTTTCACATAATGACATAGCAGCTATTGCAGGTGTATCTGGAATCAGTGAGAAGAATGCCATAAGTCTGATGCAGAGTTTTATTTTCAAGGATGAGAATATATCACCAGGTGATTTTTTAAAGACTAAAGAGGGTTTAAGAGTCTATAAACAGCTTCTTGATATCATTCGATCCTATACCAGTACATCATATGCAAGAGATAAGCTAAACATTTTTTTTCCTCTGCCATCTTCTAACAAGGACAGGACCAGATCAGTAGTAAGTGATGTAGAAGCCGCATGCATCCTTGTCAATACTATTGCACAACAAGAAGGTGAAATAGAGCAACTTAGAAAAAAATTGAAACATCTTAAGCCGATCAAGAAAGTAACTCCAAAAAAGATAAGAGAGAGGGTTATAGTAACTGCAAACCAAAAGGAATACCAATCAGTCTTATCAGAATACGGCCATGCAATAGATGTGCTACTGATCCAATCTCCGCGAGAACTTATAGATGCTGCTGCATCATATCATCATGTTATAGCTTCCATGGACCTGGAAGGTGTGGATATTTCATTTGATGCAAATATCGAGTATCTGGATATTATTCAGCTTGAAACATGGTATGCTGTTCCCGAGCAGGAAATTAATTTTTTCTCTTATAACCGTGCAAGCATAATCTCGGCAGTACAGATATATAACATTATAACAGATAAAAACAGCAGTTTTTTTTCAACCATTGATCCTGACAGTGTCAACTGTCTTGAAACTGCACTGGCTGTAATAAATGATGAAGGTAATGTAGGGACAGGATCAGATAAACAGATCGACAGAATACAATCTGCCCTGGAAAGACTGGATAGCTGCATAAAGACAGTTGAGCAAAAAGCCAATACACAGTTTAAAGAATATCTGGAAAGCTGTACAGTTACTCTTAGTGGAAAGGACCTGCTAAGCGCAGTTGAATCAGGATCAAAAGTCCTGCTGGACAAGGAAATTGCAGGCAGATACAGGGAAATAACAAAAAATGCCTTATCCTGCGTCATAACGACTCTTGAGCTGAATTCGAAAGAAGCACTATTGCTTGATAGTTTATTTGGTAATGACATCAAGACGATGATACAGGTTGACATGGATGCAGTAGAACGTCTCAGACAGTTCCTGGACACTCAACTAACAGGACAACGCATGAAGATACTAAGAGAATCAGCCCGTAATCTCTTAGAACTTAAACACACAACCACCCAGCTTGTATCTGAGGCAATGGAACTGGATATGTGGTTTGCTATCGGGCTGTTTGCAAGGGATAGAGAAACTGTGATCCCGAAGCTGCATGATAAGGCTGGCATTGAAATAATCAAAGGTAAAAACATATTTATTAAAGGAGATATCGAACCGGTTGATTATTCCTTAGGCGAGAAACAAATCGAAGCTGCAATAGATAGCTATTCACCGGAAAGAGTAGCAATACTTAGCGGTGTGAACTCAGGTGGAAAGACCTCAATGCTTGACCTTATAGCACAGGTCCTGATACTGTCCCATATGGGATTTCCGGTCCCTGCCACCCGGACAGCAGTGGGTTCAATAGATAAGCTGTACTATTTCGGAAAATCAAGAGGCAGTATGGATGCCGGCGCTTTTGAATCTACTATCAAGGAATTCTCAGTTGTCTCAGGTACCGGAAGGATAATGATACTGGTTGATGAGCTGGAATCCATCACAGAGCCAGGTGCATCAGCCCGGATAATAAGTGGTATATTAGAAACATTAACTGAGAATCCGTTAGCTTCAGGTGTATTTGTAAGCCATCTGGCAGAGAATATAATTGAACAAACCACTGCAGCTGTGCGGGTAGATGGCATTGAGGCGCAGGGACTTGATGAGGATCTGAACCTGATTGTTGACAGGAATCCTAAATACAATTATATCGCCAAAAGTACACCGGAGTTAATCCTGGAGAGATTAACACGCAAAGCTAAGGGCGAGAAGAAAGACTTCTATAAGCGACTGCTGGAAAAGTTCAAGTAGATATCCCTTTAAGCCTCTGCCAGTTTGACCAGCGCCTCAGCTTCCATAAAATGAAGCTGTGCTGGCACTACCAGTATATGAAGTGGAGCGCCAAAATCAAAATCCATAAGTTTGTTAAGAGGTAAAGCCTTTACCACCGGATCGGGTGAGCCGGCTCTTGCTACGCCTACAGCCAATCTACCTTTAAGATCAATTTCTTTACGAAGAGAATCTACTGTAAGCAAGAGTTCACAGGCTTGTCTGATTGTCATATATCCCTTCACGGGATCAATATCCAAAAAGATAAGCGTGTGCATGTCTGTATGTAAATTTGAAGTAATGATATCATAGGGTGTATGGGATATTATGGTCTTGCCCTTGCTGGTATATGGGTAAGGAATTGAGGCGGATTTACCGAACCTGTAATTCTGAAGTCCGGTCAGGCCCGGCACTGCACTTATAATAGAAGGACCATGGATGATCGTAGTTTCAATACCCAGATCAATAGCACGTAGTCGCAGGTCTATATGAGTAGTACTGACCATGGCATCCCCACCGGTGAGCATCACTATATTTTCGGTCTTAGCATAGTTGAGCCAGTCCGGATTTTGCTCTATATCTTCTCTTGTTAAGAGATTGATCCTGCGTCCGTAGAAGGTTTGCAATTTTTCTATGGAAGTACCTGACAATGTGGAAGTATAAAATTCAATGTATACACGGTCTGCTGCCCGGACAGCTTCTAAGCCTTTGATGGATATATCTTTTTCATCATAGAGGCCAATGCCTATAAAAGTGAGCATAGTGGTAGTTTGGAATTATAAGGGATAAATGTATTGCAGTTGTTATCATGGAAGTGTTGGACATAGCTGGGAAGTTGTTGAAAATTATATTGTCGGACAAGATAGAGAATCGGATAATGTCAAGTTGTTGTTTGCTTTAAATCCCTGTCAAAATTCGTTTGCTGGTCATTATCTGAGATACCCATTGTGCTCATACATTTATCTTTATCTAACATAAAGATAAATTGTTTTCCTTTCGTGTGTGAATTTAGATAACCCAATTTAGCTAAGCCTAAAAGGTCTACTCTTGCGGTTTGGTACGTTATATTATAGCGTTCTCGCATTTCGTTTATAGTTATTGGTCGTTCATTTTTACTCAAAGTAATAATCACATCTGCCTGGCGGAAGTTTAGATTTCGATTCTTTTTTATTGTTTCAAAAATCTTCTTATTTTCGGACCTTGTCTTTTCAACGTATTCTTCGAATGATATAAGTGCAATATTGAGTTGACGCAAGTTGAATTTTACAAAATAAGTAATGTCATTATTGTCTGTTTCAGAGTAAAGATATGCCCGCATATATTGACTCGGTGCATTTTTTATTGCAGTGGATACCGCAACATACTCTAACCAATTATATTTTTGGGAAATTAAATACCAATAGAATAGAGCTCTCGCAGTTCTTCCATTTCCATCATAGAATGGGTGTATATATCCTACCATATAATGAAGCACTATTGCCTTAACAATAGGATGTAGATAAAATTCAATGGGCTCAGTATCAGCAAAGCTGCAAACATGTTCCAGGAGTTTATTGATACTTCTGTAGTCAGGTGGCTCGTAAATAATCTGACCGTTGTCTCTTGAAAATACTTTGACCTCATTATCCGTTCTAAACACTCCTTCGTACGCC
The DNA here is from genome assembly GCA_002926195.1 of Candidatus Methanomarinus sp. HR1. GTDB lineage: Archaea > Halobacteriota > Methanosarcinia > Methanosarcinales > Methanocomedenaceae > Methanomarinus. Next base: position 4,621 of record MZXQ01000207.1, read on the forward strand.
TTATTTTCAAGGGTATCTTTAGTTATTATCTTATGGATTTTATTAATAAGTTCTAATGTTAATGGTTGGTTAGGTTGCGTATTTTCTTTAATGTACATCATAGTAATGTAATTATTCACTATCATTTGTTCGGAGAGGTTTCGTGGCTTCCTGTTTTCTCTTAACATTTGTTTCGCGACTACTCTTGTTGTAACTGCACCTTCCAATTGGCTAGAAGCTATTGCCTCTTCCATCAATGAATTAACTAAATATTTTCTTTTTAAATCGACTGAAGGCATCTGAGATTCAAAATCAAACTTGCCTCCAACCCGCATATCCAAACCATGAAGCGACTTCTCTATCTGTGGAGTTGGAACATAACGCAATATTAAGCCATTTAATGTAATCCGTCTAGTATTAAATTCCCTAACTAACTTAACATAACTCCATAACAATTTAAGATTAGACTTAATGTCCTTAAATCTCATTGGAAGCTCATCCCAATGCAGATATTTTGAATTGACAATATCCAAATATGGCCTAAGCTCTTCGATAGACTTAATATCGTTTTGTCCTATCAGATTATTAATTTCCTC
>MZXQ01000207.1:5242-5379 GCA_002926195.1 Candidatus Methanomarinus sp. HR1
AATATTCATTAGTATTCATTAGTATTCATTCAAACCGTTTTTTCTGGTATACTCGGACACAGCTTCAAAATGATTATGTGAGTTAATAATTCCGTATTTTCGTATAAATATTGTACGAAAAATCTAAAAAAATAGCC
>MZXQ01000031.1 GCA_002926195.1 Candidatus Methanomarinus sp. HR1
AAATGCAACCTGGTAGTACAAAATACCGACATAGTACCATTGCAGGTTCATTTCAGCACACAGGGTGATATCAATAACTCAGATATAATAAGGATCAATTTTAGTGATAATGATTTTTTCCTCCAGCCAGATAACAAACAAACCATTCTGGTTTCAATATCAGCTAAAGCCCCTGGAACATATCAGGGAAAGATCCTTTCATCCTTTTGCAGTGTACAGGAATCAAGTGATGTGACCGGTTCCGGGGTTAGCTTTTCAGCCAGTACAAAAGTAACGATCAATGTATATGGAGAACAGCCCAGCGGGTCTATTGCCAATGTTACAGTTCATGATATCAGTGTTAATGATCCACTTGTAATAACAGCAGAATTTGAGAATACCGGTAATGTTGTAGCTTCACCGTATTTCACTGCTGCAATAATAAAGAACAATGAAATCGTGGATACCATATCTGCAAATAGTACCGAGATCCCTGCACACAATAAACAGGCACTGGAATTAGTATGGGACTCGACAGGACAAGGAACAGGAAATTATACCGCAAATATTAAGATCGGACTTTATGACGAAATACTGTATAATAATACTCATGAATTTATGATAATCCTTCAAGACTCTCTCAAATCAACATCAACCATCACACACAACAGTACAGTAACAGAAGAAATAAATACTGCTTCTGATAAAAACATGAGCAAATACACATATGCTCTTGTGATTGGTATTATAATAATACTGCTATTGGTTATTATAAAACATGTTATTAAGTAAACTAAAAAATTCTATCAAAATAAAGAAAAACAAAATCATTTAAAAAATAATAAAAGAAAAAATAGGAGGTATATACATGAAAATACAAATTTTGCTTCTGGGCATACTCATGCTAACAGTAGCACAGGCTACCGGGGTCACTGAATCATTTGTCACGGAAGCAGCCGTCATAGAGCCTGATGCTGTCGATCCTGTAATAGATAGTTCAAGCTTTGCAGCCACACCAGAAGTCGAGAGGGACTATTTAATTCCTTACGGCTTTACCGGTGAATCAATTGACTTTGCAGTTAATGTAAGAGACGACGATGGTGCATCAGATATCACAACAGTTGAACTGATACTCTCTGATGATACAACAATTAGCCAGGATGATACAGTTATAGTCATGTCTCACAGCGCTAATGTGGATGATAAAACAGCTACCTTTATTGGTACACTGACCATTTCATCATCAAGTGGCCTTAAACATGTGTTCGTCAATGCAACCGACAGTACAGGTTCGATTGCGACAAACAATGGTATCAATGTGGGAGAGGTGTTCGAAAATCCACTCACAGGTTTTGAGATCAAGGACGGATCAGGAGATTCTCTTGCTTCGATTATTTTCCCCGCATCAGTACCTGGCATTCGTGTTGAATCGGATTTAAACTCAATCCAGATCACTAATAATGATCCTAGTGATGTTGGAATGAAGATCAAAGTATCAGTGAAAGGAACACCACTTTTCAGTGACACAAATCAGATCGATACGTCAAACATGGAAGTGGATACTACTGTACTCTCGGAAACTCTGACTGAAATTGATTCAGGCATTAGTGCAGGTGCAACATCCGACCATAATTTCTATCTGAACTATCCGGACTCAATTGCACCAGGTGCCTATAAAGGAGATATAGACTTTGAGGTTGAAGCTGTATGAACACATAGAAACTGCTGGAAACAGCAGTTTTCTTTTTTTTTAATAATATAACGAAAAAATGAGACCAATCATAATCCTACTTATACTGCTTATCATTATATTGTCAATAGAAATCACATCAGCAGAGGATATCGAATGGACATCAGAAAGCGAATATACCTTATATGAAGGTGATCGGTTCTCAAAAGAAG